>JAILAF010000098.1 GCA_024681775.1 Lachnospiraceae bacterium | reverse complement strand
GCCAGGAGCGCTGCGCGCTCTGCGTCTGCGGATGCTTCTGTGCTTTCCGGGGCATCCTCAGCTCCATCCTCGGGAAGCATTTCGTCCAAAAGATCTTCTGCGGAAACTCCCTCCTCCGGATCAACATATTCCGCTGCCCGTGCGGGGATCTGCACACTGCCTGCCAGCATGCAAAGGATCAGCCCCAGGGCTGCATTTCTGTAAAATCGATCTTTTCTCATTTTTCCTCATTCCTATTTCAAACTGCGAAACGGATAGCCATTTCTGCAGACAAAAACAGATACTGATATTATACCCATATCCCGTCAAAAAAGCAATGAAACAGCCCCGGAATGTACAAATCATCCCGGGGCTGTAATTCTCGTATTTTCCTATACTTCAGGCCCTACCTCAATGCCGGTGCGCAGGCACTGGTCCAGGAATTCCTGGGAGCCGGTGAATCCGTTGAGCACCCGCTCTCTGGTCCAGCCTTCGTTCTCCAGGCGGTTCACCCAGTCGTTCAGACCGTCCTCATCCGCCTCACGGTCAAAGATTGCACGGTACAGATCTCTGATATACGCGGTGTTGTCGCGGCCGAGGTTTCCATACTCCTCGCCGTTCAGGAAACTGTTGACCATGACCCGGGCAGTGACGTCAGGCCTGTGCTGAGCCATCAGGTCCACCCAGAAGTCGATCTCCTCCTGCGCGGGCGTACGGCCAAAGACCGTGTCATACAGGCCCTTCACCAGGGTCACAACCGGTGCCTCATTCGGGCAGCCGTCGATGGTACAGTGCGCTTTCTGGATGGTGCCGTAGGCAGGCACGTTTGCAAGGCCGGTGCCGGGCGCAACGCCAAAGCTCTCACACAGGTCGAAGAACTCTGGGCTGGTGAGGAACCCCTGCACAACCCGCTCTCTGCTGTAGCCGTCACCGATCAGCGCGGTCCAGCCGTTATATCCCACCTCGTCGGCATCCCTGTCAAAGAGCCCCCTGTAGAGATAGCGCAGGAAGTGCTCATTGCAGGTGTTACGCTCCGTAAACTCAGGGCTGAAGATAAAGCCTGCCGCCACTTCACCCGCGCTCATCCTGCCTCCTGCGATCTGCGCCGTCCATCCGTTCAGACCGTCCTCGTCTGGCTCCCGGTCCAGGAACACGTGATAGAGACGGGTGACAAAGCCACGCACCTGCTCCAGGTCCGCAGGCACGGGGATACTGTAAAAACTCACATTCCCGTAATCATTCACATACCAGAGGATCTCGCCGTTCACCACCACGGGCTGACAGTCGGACAGGTCCGCGGTCATGGTCTGCTCAGGGATCACGATGCTGCCGGTATTGTCGATAAAGACATAGTGGACCACCGGCGTTGCAGGGTAGACATAGCCATAGCTCCCCATAACCTTTTCCTGCCAGATCACCGCCAGGAGGTTTTCCCGTACCTTTACCAGGTGGGCGTTGGAGCAGGACCGGTCACTGCCTCTCTCGTAATTCGTCAGATTGATAAAGTTATAATCCGGCACGTAGCTCATGCTGACGGTGGACACCCACACGTTGTAGGGATCTGCGGCAGAGCCGTCTTCATAGGGCGGGATCACGGCACCGGCTGCCACCATCCGTCCCGCGGTCGCCTCCAATCCGCCGATCATGCCGCCGGTGAAGTTGACACCCTCTGCTCCGGGAAACATGTAGACCGGCGCAGGCACGTAATTCCGGTGAAACCGGCCCTCATTGGCAGGCTCGGGGTAAATCCCCAGCGTGATGGCCCTGGGATAGGCATCTCCCAGGTCTGCAGCCACCACCTTGTCATTATCCATGGCGAGGCGCTGGTCAAAAGAATGGCTGACATAACCCTGGTGTACATTACTGCTCTTCCAGAGATAGTCCTTCAGGGTCATATCGCTCTTTTTCACGGTCAGGGTGAGGTTCGCCTGATGGTTCAGGCCATCCTTTTTGGAGGTGTACATGGTATGACAGGTCCGGATCCAGACATAATCCTCCGTATCCAGCATGCTGCAGGTCCCTCCGGCAAACATCTGCAGGGTGTTGGCGCCGTAGACGCTGCAGACTTCCGGCTGCAGCACCCAGTTTTTATCGTACTTCAGGATCCGCAGGACCTCTGTGTCATCGGACTGTGAAAAATTGCCGGAGCCGTAGCACAGATAGTAACCGTCACTCGCTGCCAGGAATCCGCCGAAGTCGCCCCACACCCAGGGCACCTCGCGGTAGCCCACCAGGTTCCGGGCCGCGTCATAGGTATAGACCTCCAGCCCTCTGGAGGAAGGGCATTCCACCCGGTCAAATCCCCCATCCTCCCGGGGCACCAGGTAGGTGTATACGATGTCATTGTGCACGAAATATTCATAGTGCAGATTGGAGCCAAACCCCTGCACGACAGAGTCCGTATCCTCCGGCAGTGCCATCTCCCAGCTTGCGGCGTCGCTGCGGGATGCATCTCCGCCTTCCGCCCGGGCCGTGAGGCTGCTGCCTCCCAGCAGGGTAAAAAAGGCCAGCCCCGCCGTCACTGCTTTATAAATCCACTTGTTTTTCATTTTCTTTCCTTCCGATCGATCTGTTTTCGAAACCCATTTGGGCAGGCACATTCGCTGCGTCTGCAAAAAACGCGATTTCCAAATAGAAATCTTATCACAAAATCCCCACAGTGAAAATGAAATGGCGCGCAAACCAAAGAAAGCGGCAGGTCCGAAGACCTGCCGCTCATTGTTTCCTATGAATTTCATAGCGTTCCGGCGATGCCGGTTTCAAAGGCTGTCAGAGGATCAAACCTCAGGACCAACCTCGATGCCGGTACGCAGGCACTGATCCATGAACTCCTGGGAGCTGGTGAAGCCGTTGAGCACGCGCTCTCTGGTCCAGCCTTCGTTGTCCAGGCGGTTCACCCAGTCTCTCAGACCGTCAGCATCTGCCTCACGGTTGAAGATCGCACGGTACAGATCCTGTACATACTCGGTGTTGTTACGGCCAAGGTTTGCATACTCCTGACCATTAAGGAAGCTGTTGACCATAACACGCGCGGTAACGTCAGGTCTGTGTGCTGCCATCATGTCTACCCAGAAATCGATCTCATCCTGTGCAGGGGTACGGCCGAATACGGTGTTATACAGGCCAACCACCAGGGTCACGACAGGTGCTTCGTTGCCGCAGCCGGCGATGGTGCAGTGTGCCTTCTGGATGGTGCCGTAGGTAGGAACATTCGCCAGGCCGTTGCCGGGATTGACGCCAAAGCTAGCGCACAGATCAAAGAACTCGGGGCTGGTCAGGAATCCCTGTGCCACTCTCTCTCTGCAGTAGCCGTCATTGATCAGAGCGGTCCAGCCGTTGTAGCCATCCGGATCTGCAGCTCTGTCAAAGAGACCCAGATAGAGGTATCTCAGGAAGTGCTCATTACAGGTGTTGCGATCGGTAAACTCGGGGCTGAAGATGAAGCCTGCAGCGACCTCGCCTGCGGTTCTCTGATTGGACATGAGCTGGGAAGTCCAACCGTTCAGGCCGGCTGCATCCGCTTCACGATCCAGGAACACATTGTACAGGCGGGATACAAAAGCTCTCACCTGATCTTCCCTGCCGGGAGTGTAGGAGACAGCGTAGGTCTTACCCTGATGGGTAACGGTTGCGGGATGGTCGGAAGCAGATGCACCGTTCAGACCTGCAACCACTTCAGCGGTGAAAGCACCGTAGGTGCTGCAACCGTTGGTAACAAAGTACTTGAAGTTGCCTTCGTCAAAGTAAACACCCTGGTGAATACCGGAAGTAACGTCGCTGTCCAAAGGGCAGTTGGAATACTTCTTCTGCTCGGGAACGAACGTAGGCCAGTTGGTATACAGCTGATCCTCAGACAGGTTCAGGCGATGTCCGCCGATGTAGGAACCATCGGGATCCACGCCGTTGCGGTTGTAATAGGAGTAATTCCAGGATCCGGGATTATCTCCATCATCCCAGGTGGTATCATACAGGAACCAGTAGTTGTGCAGCTGCACCATGTTCCAGGCGTGACCATCGCCGGTAACATTCAGGGTCTCGATACCCACTGCATTCAGCAGAATGCCGGAAGTAGCGGAATATCCTGCACAGACAGTCAGATGATCATGGATCAGGGAGTACGCGCTCTGATCCCAATCCATCCGGGTGAAATCTCCGTCATGAGGGATGGAAGGATCATAGTAGGAATCATAATCATACTCCGTCCAGTCGCAGACCAGGTCGTGGGCGATCTTTTCCTTCTCCTCAGGAAGAGCTGCCTGATTGATCTGATTGATCCAGGTATCCACCACACCACAGAACTCGTTCACAGCGTTCTGACGCGCCGCAGCCCCCTTGAAATCATTGTAGGTGATCAGGTAGCCGTAACTGCCGGAAAAATAGTTGGAAATAAAGAAATACTGGGGATAGTTCAGTTTGAACATGTAATTTGCCTGATAAGGCGTCATATGGTTCCCCAGAGACAGGTCGGAAGTGTCAACCCTGATATAATTTCCGTCGAAGTTGGAAGTGGTGTCGTTAAGGTAACCGACACAAGCAGCCTCATAGCGGCTGTACAGCACCTTCTCATCATCGGTCAGAGTGTCCAGGAAACAATCCGAACGGAACTGCTGCCAGTAGCTCAGATCTCTGCCCTGAACGGCAGACTCCTCGTCTCCCTCCTGGTAGATATAAGCGTTGGCAGCGCTTATTTCGGGGAGTTCATCCACTGCGTGGAAAACAAGATCCCCACCCTGGAACTTCGCATCGACTGCGGATGCGGGCTCGGTGATCTCGGCTGCACGCGCGCCGATGGCGGGTACGCCGGCTGTGGCTACCATCACTGTGGTCAGCAGTGCGGAGAGCCATCTGAATTTGATATTTCTCATTCCGATCCTCCTTTGTGAAATGAAATATACGGCAGGGATTATTATATCCAATCCCCCCATGGAAAGCAAAGCATTATGTAAACTATGACGCAGTTTCCGAAAGGGATTTTTCCCGATGATTTCAGCATCCGCAACAAATCTCCATGGAAACTAATTTTCTCTGCTTACCGGTTTACCAGCCCCAGATAAATCTCCCGGATGGTATCCAGGATATCGTGCTCCGGCTCCCATCCCAGTTTCTCCGTGATATGGGTGTGGTCACAGCAGATGACGGGGTTCTCGATGGGGCGCAGGAGCTTGGGATCCGTCTCCAGGGACACGGGCTGCTCGGACAGGGCGGTGATGGCTTCCACCAGCTCCCGCAGATGCAGGGAGCGGCCGCTTCCCACATTGTAGATCTCCTCGCAGTCGTCGCTCTCGATGACCATGCGGTAAGCTCTCACGATATCCCGGACGTCGGAGAAATCTCTCTGGATGTCCAGGTTCCCGGTCTTCAGCACGCCGGGCTTGCCGCTCCTGGAAATCTCCGCCACCTGACGGCACCAGCTGGGAATGACGAAATTGTCTCCCTGCCCGGGGCCGGTGTGGTTGAAGGCTCTCACATGATAGATCTGGAGGCCGTAGCGCTTATGATAAACGGAGGAGAACTGCTCCAGGCTCACCTTGGAGATTCCGTAGGGATTGTTGGCATTGATGGGCTGATCCTCACCGATGGGATCTGCGGAGGGCATGTACTCCTCGCTGGAACCGATGAGCAGGATCCTGGCATCGGGCGTGATCTCCCGCATGGCATCCAGGATGTTCACGGCGCCGCAGACATTGATCTCCATGGTCTGCTGCGGCAGCTTCCAGGACAGGCCCACGCTGCTGATGGCAGCCAGATTGATGATGTGGGTGGGCTGCACCTTGTAGATCACGGACTTGACCATCTCCGCATCCAGAATGTCGCACTCATAGGTCTTCACACAGTCCTCCGGCATCTTCACGCCGCTGCGGTCGCTGCCGTAGACCTCGTACCCGTGGGAGGCCATCTCCCGTACCAGGTGGGGGCCCACAAAGCCGCCCGCTCCGAAAATCAAAACCTTGTTCATATCCAATCCCTCTCTTCCCGTTATTCCTGCATCGCAGGTGAAAGCTGCTCCAAAAGTCTGTGCAGGGTCACTTCCCCGCCGAAATCCGAAAGGCGCTTTTGTTCTGCCGCCGCATACTCTTCCGGATGCAGGAGCTGCTGCCGGATGGCATCCGCCACCAGGTAAGGCTCCTTACTTTTCAGCAGGATCCCGGCATCCGCCAGGGTATCTCCCACTGCCGCCGCGTCGTAGGCCACGATGGGCACGCCGAAATGCATGGCTTCCACCAGGGGGACGCAGAAGCCTTCATGCTCGCTGAGGCACAGGAAGAGGTCCGCTGTGCGGTACTCCTCCACGATCCCCGCAAAGCCCACGGGGCCGGTGAAGATCACCTTCTCCGAAACCCCCAGGATCCGGGCGTATTCTTTTAATTCCGCGGTGTAGCGTTCATTCCCCGCGTCGGACCCCACCAGCCTCAAACTGACATTTCCGTCGTATTTTGCCACATAGGCGGCGAGGGAAGCGATGAGATCCTCGTGACATTTGTTGGGGGAAATGCGCCCCACAAAGAGGATCTGGGCAGGGGCATCCGCGCCCTTCCGGTCTGCTGCCCGCTGCGCATCCGGCGCACTCTCGGCAAAGTCCGCAGCGCCTGCGGAACCCGCAGCGTCCGAACCGCTGCCCGCAGGGATCTCGTAATCCTCCCAGCGGATGACGATGGGGCACACGGAGATGGGGCAGGTATACCCGTAGGAGATCAGATCCTGCCGGTTAAACTCCGACACCGCGATCACCCGCTCCGGCACGTCCCGCAGGGAGATGATCTCCTCCAGGCCGTGTCTGCACTTCTCTCCCATCTTCGGGTTGTAGCCCCGGAAAAAACGGGCAGGCGTGATGTTGTGATACCGGAACACCTTATGCCCTTTCAGACTGCGGATCCGCTCATTCAGGACGCTGCCGATGGAGAGGTGGTACAAAAGCACATCCTACTCCCGGGTCTCCCCCAGGGCGGAAATAGGCTGCGCATCCTCTGGGGAAAACTCTCCCCTGCACTGAAGGAAGTAGACCTTCGTCTCATATCCCTGCTCCCGCAGCGCTCTGTGGATGGCCATCACTTCATTGCCGATGGCATCGCCCTTCGCCAGGGAGGGCAGGAGCTGCAGGATCCTTCGCTTGCCGTTACTCATCCGCCTTCCTCCCGGTCTGCTTCATGTACTCCAGCATGTACCAGATCAGTTCCTCCTGCTCTAAGCGGTAGCTCTGGATCTGGTCCAGCACCGGGCCGAAGATCCACGCCGTTAAGGTATACCCGATCTTCTTTAAGAGCTTTCCCCCGGGCTTCCGAGAGTCCATGGGGATGGTATCGATCCTGGCCTTCTCCATGCCCCGCAGGCGCACCAGCTGCTGGTACAGGGCGCGCAGCTCCGGATCCGGAACCTCCTGCGCGGTAATGCCGGTGATGGCCTCGTCAAAATCGGGGATGGCTTTTGGATTTTTTTCCTGTTCACTCATGGTCCATGGCCTCCTTCAGGGCCAGATAAGACTGTTCCCAGCCGATGCTCCGGTAACCGGCGATCCGGCTCTTGATCAGCGCATATTCCTCCGGATGGGCGTCATAATATGCCACCTGCTCTGCCAGGGCATCCGCGTCGTCCTGGGGGAACCAGACGCACAGGTCTCCTCCCACCTCCCGCAGCACGGGCACATCCGCCGCAAGGACCGGCGTTCCCCGCTGCATGGCTTCAGCAATGGGCAGGCCGTAGCCTTCCGAATAGCTGCAAAACACGAGGAAGGTCGCCTTCCGGTAGAGGGCGCTCATCACTTCGTCCGTCGGCCCCACCACATGATAGATCCCGTTCCCGAAATCGGGATGGGCGTGCAGCTGCTCCTCAAAGGACTCCATATTCCAGCCCATGAGTCCCGCGAAAACAATACGATAGCCCAGCTCCTTCAGACGAGGATAGGCTTCCAGCAGAAGTTTGTGATTTTTTCTGGGCTCAATGGTGCCCGCCATCAGGAGGAATTTCCCCTCCGCCAGCTTCCGGATGTCGGCAGGGATGTGTGCATCGGCGTCCTCCACAGACGTTTCTGCATTAGAACCCTTCGTTTCGAAAGACTGCCCGGTTCCGACGTTCTTCTTCGCTGCCCGCTCTGCAAAATCGCTTCCCAGAGGGATCACGCTGCAGGGCGGAAAGGTCACCCCCGCTTTTTCCGCCAGGGCTTTCGCATCCTCCCGCACGGCATTGGAAGTAAAAATGAGGTGATCCGCATGCAGGAGACTCGCTCCCAGATAATCCTGGAAATTAAAGGCGCCCCGCTCCAGACAGTACTGGGGATAGTACGCGGAGATCACATCATAGATCAGGACGCAGATCCGTACGCCCCGCTCCTTCAGCCGCGGATAGAGGTAGCTGCGCTTCATCCGGTCCATCCAGGCAGCGTCCAGCTCCAGCCACAGATCTCCTTCCCGGAAATCCGGGATCTCCACTTTCCTGCGGGTGATCATGGCTTCCTTTTTGCCCTCTCCCCTGCGGTAGTAGGCCACGTATTTTTCCGGATCCAGGATGCGGTAACAGTCTGCGGGATCATCGTAAAAGAGCATGGTGACCTTCCCGGAAAGTGACGGGTCCGTCAGAAAGCAAAGGCTGTATTCTCTTGTCACGCGCTGGATCCCGGTGAGAAAGGTCGCCAGGGTCAGCACGCTCGCATCGATATAGATCATCAGAGGAATACCTTTCGGATCAGTTTCTGGATGGGTGCGGGGAGCTTCTTTCCGAAGGTGCGGAAATCCGCTCTGGCAGTGAGTCCGTGGACCCGCCCCAGCAGATGATACCGCAGGCCCATGCGGGGCGTGCAGTAGGGATTTTCCGTCAGCTCCATATGACGGATGGCAAAGACGGTGGAACCGGTCAGCACCTTCCACACCCGGGTGCGGAACGCGGTGCGGTCCTCCCCGTAATGCTGCTGCCAGGGAGCTTCTTCCGCCACTTCCGGCAGGCGCTTGAAGACGCCCACGAAAGCCGCCTGGAAGTAATCCGCATTGTCCAGCTCCTCATACCGGCTCACATCCACGATGCGGGGATGCATCCCCGCGTTGCAGGTCATGGAAGGGCGGCGGTAGCCGAAGGGCGCTCCTGCGGCCTCCATGTTTGCCGCTACCGTATCGTATAAAATTCCGTAGATTGCAGGTTCTGCCATAAGCGTAGGGCGCGTCAGAACAGCGCCTTGATCCCCTCGATGAAAATGCACTCCGCCAGATACAGAGGGGAGAATCCGTTGCAGCGATAGCAATACAGATACCGGTCTCTGATCCGGGCGACGGCTTCTTTGATGCTCTTGTGGTTGCTGATGCCGCCCATGTAGAAATCCGCCATCACATGGGGGATGGTGACGATCTTCTTCCCGTCCCGCACCAGGGACAGATAGAAGCCGTAATCATCATGGATGCCCTTGCAGGGGAAGGGACGTTCCGTCATGAGATCCCTGCGGACAAACATGGTGGGATGGTTCCAGTTCCGCGACGTCTGGAAACGACGCAGCTTCGCACGCTTGATGACGGGGGATTTTTCCTTCTCTCCTCCCGTGCGGTAAATGCGTAAGTTGCCGAAGCAGCAGTCACACCCCGTCTTCAGAAAGGTGTCCCGGGCATAGCGGACACAGTCGGGTTCATAGGTATCTCCGGCGTTCAGGAAAGCGATCACATCTCCCGTTGCCAGCCTTGCGCCCTTGTTCATGGCATCGTAGGTGCCGTGGTCCGGCTCGGAGATCACCCGCATCCGGATGCCCCGGGCAGCGAACTTTTTCACGGCGGCTTCCGCCAGTTCCTGGGTGCCGTCGGAGGATGCGCCGTCGATGATCAGGTATTCGTCCGGCGCGGTGGTCTGGAGCAAAATGCTGTTCATGGTATTCTGCAGTGCATTCGCCGCATTGTAGCAGACCGTCACCACGGTGATGGTGGGTTTTTCTCCGCCCGAAAAACGGGTGCCGGGGGCTTTTCTGCGCTCCCGGTAGCTGCCGGGCAGGGTGCTCATTTCCTTGTCATAATACAGGCTCCCGAAGGCCTTGCCCGCCATACCGGAGAGTTTCCCGTCCCCCTTGGAAAGGAGCCGGATCAGCGGATGAAAGGCGCGGGTCAGACGGATCTTCCGCCCCCGCTCCTCCGCCAGGCGCTTCACCTCCAGGGAGGTATTCATATAGTCTCTGTCCTGGGGGAAATAGATGCCGGCGCTCTCATTGGTGATGAGGACGTAGAGGGCGCGGCAGAGATTTTCCCGGGACAGAACGCTCCTGCGATTGTCCTCCAGGGGGAAGACCGGCAGGTATTTTGCCATTTTTTCCAGAAGGGAATAATTGCCCTTGCAGTCCGGGCCGTAGATCATGGGGAGTCTGACGATGCAGACCCGGAAGGAATCATCTGACAGTGCCGTCAGTTTTTCCTCCGCCCGGAGCTTGCTGTCGCCGTAGAAATTCGAAGGGCAGGCAGGGGTATCGGCACAGATCTTTCCTTCCGTGGGATCCTCGCCGGGTCTCGCGCCGCTGCCGTAAACGATGATGCTGCTGAGATAAATGAACTGGCGGACGCCCTCCGCCTTGGCCTTCTCGGCACACTCCACCGCCAGGTCGCAGTTCACCCGGTAGTAGGCATCCTGCTCCTC
>JAILAF010000043.1 GCA_024681775.1 Lachnospiraceae bacterium | reverse complement strand
TAACATTGGTTTTTCCCCGATGATATGCTATAGTAATCTCAGTGGGACGCTTGCTAGATGAGACGGCCACCTGTGGTCCCGCTCATGGAACAGCCTCTGTGGACTTGTTATCAACGAATCCCCAGAGGCTGTAACTATAGTGTTCTTATGATTTGGGGATGAAAAAATGAACCTTCACGATTTTTTACTGATCCTGCAAAGCATTACTGTAGTTTTTTTGTTTATCGAGATCATCGTGGTTTTTACCAGGTGGAAGAACGCGATCCATTCCTATCTGTTCCTGGCCTGTATCTCCTCCTTCATCAGTAACCTGGGATACCTTATGCAGCTCCGTGCCACCACGGAGGAAGCGTATCTGTCAGCCTTAAAGCTCTCCTATGTGGGCAGAGTCTGGATCGTCTTTGCCTTTTTCCTCTTTACCGCCCGTCTTTGCCGCGTGAAGCTTCCCCGAGGCCTCATGACCTTCCTGGTGCTGCTTCACATCGGGATCTATCTTGCCGTCGTCACCATCGGCTACTCCACCCTGTATTACAAAACCTATTCCTTCGTACCGGATCCGCTGTTCCCGAAGTTTTTCCATACCAACGGCGTCATGCATGATTTCTTCATGCTCACCAATGTGCTGCTGGTGATCGTTGCCATGAACTGGATCCTGCGGGAGTTTCACAGGGAGAAAAATGCCAAGTCCAAAAAGCGCCTTTTCTTCCTGATCTCTGCTTTCGGCGTGCAGATCCTTTCCTTTTTGCTGCATGTCACCGGCGTCTTCGGCATCTCCCGGTTCTACGATCTGACCATGACAGGAGCCCTTTTCGGTACCGCTTTGATGCTCATTGCCATTCTGCGTTTTGACCTGCTGGGCACCCGTGAGATCGCGCGGGATTTTGCCATCGACAGGATCTCCGAAGGCATCATCGCTGTGGACAATGACGGAAGGATCCAGTACTTTAACGAGCCTGCCGCCAGGATCTATCCCGAGTTCCGTGCCTTTTTTTCCGGAAAAGAAGGATTTGGAGCATCATCTGCGGAGGAGGATGGGGAGGACGCTGCGGAGGACGGTACGAAAAAGCGCTCTTTTTCCAGACACAATTACACCCCCTATGACATCCTGTCCTTTATCACGGATGCAGTGGAAAAGGACGAGATGCTGAAAGTGGGAGACCGCATCTATTCCCCCGAGGTCAATGATCTGGTCTTCCGCGGGGAGCAATACGGTAAGCTCTACGCGCTGGTGGATGATACCGAGCATTTCCGCTACATGGAGGAGCTTCAGAAACAGCGGGATATCGCGGACAAGGCCAACGCTGCCAAGAGCAAATTCCTGGCCAGCATGTCCCATGAGATCCGTACCCCCATCAATGCGGTGCTGGGTATGGACGAGATGATCCTGCGGGAATCCTCGGAAAAGCCCATCAGAGCCTATGCTTCCGATATCATGTCCGCAGGAAAGACCTTGCTGTCTCTCATCAATGACATCCTGGATCTGTCGAAGATCGAGGAGGGCAAAATGGAGATCCTGCCGGTGCAGTACGACCTGAGCTCCCTCATCAATGATCTGGTGAACATGACCCGTCCCAGAGCCGTAAAGAAGGGATTGCAGTTCCATGTGGAGGCGGAGGAGCAGGTGCCCCATCTGCTCTTCGGCGATGAGATCCGGATCCGGCAGTGCGCTATGAACATCCTCACCAATGCGGTGAAGTACACAGAAAAAGGGGATGTGTGGCTGAAGATCTCCTTTGAAAAGGAGGATGATGCGCACATTCAGCTGCGTTTTTCCGTGAAGGATACCGGCATCGGCATGAAAAAGGAGGACATGGAGGTCCTGTTTTCTCCCTACAGGCGCATTGAGGAGAAGCGAAACCGCGCCATCGAGGGCACCGGTCTGGGTATGAGCATCACCAAGCAGCTGCTGGATCTGATGGACAGCTCACTGGAAGTGGAGAGTGAGTACGGCAAAGGCTCCGTCTTTTCCTTTGCGGTTTCGCAGAAGGTGGTCAAATGGGAAGCCCTGGGTGACTATTCCGACAGGTTTAACGGTACGGAGGAGCAGGCAGGACAGTATCGTGAGCTCTTCCACGCGCCGGATGCGCGGATCCTGGTGGTGGATGACACGGAGATGAATCTGGCTGTGATCTGTAGTCTGCTGAAGAAGACCTGCATTGTCATCGATACCGCTGCTTCCGGCAGGGAGGCGCTGGTCATGGCGGAGCAGACCCGTTACGATCTGGTCTTCATCGATCATATGATGCCGGAGATGGACGGCATCGAGACCCTGCAACATATGCGGGAAGGTGGCGCATGCAAGGAAGTGCCTGCCATTGCCCTTACCGCCAATGCGGTATCCGGCGCCCGGGAAATGTATCTGGCTGCAGGGTTTGCGGACTATGTCTCGAAGCCCGTGGACGGAGAGCGCTTAGAGCATCTGCTGGCGGATATGTTGCCTGCGGAGAAGGTGCTTCCGCCGGACAGCGAGATTTCTGCTGCCGCGGAAAATGCAGCAGATCTTTCGGCCAGCGATGGGGTAAACGTAAGTGCCGGGGCAGGTGCAGAGCCTGCCGGAGCTGGTTCTGACGGATTATCTCCTGACCGGCTCATGCAAAATCTGCAGGAGATTCCGGAGATCGATGCTGCTGCCGGACTGAAGAATTGCGGTGATGCGGAAGGGTACCTGAATGTTCTGAAGGTATTCCATGGCACGGCC
>JAILAF010000056.1 GCA_024681775.1 Lachnospiraceae bacterium | reverse complement strand
TGCCATGATCGTGATCCAGTATGTGCTGGCGCAGGGGCTGTGCTTTCTGGTGATCTTCATTGTCAGCTTTTTTGAGCCTGTTTCTCCCAGAGGCTGGTTTGAGTTTTTCCGCTCCTTTACCATCCCCTACGTGATCGGCGCCGGGCTGTATTACTACGGGCTGTGGGAGGATGCGAAAAAGCAGCAGGAGCTTCTGCGGGAGCTGCAGGATTTAAACGCGGAAAAACAGGAGAAGCAGTGATCTCATAAGACGGATACGGATTCCCGCGCCTTGGAGGGCGCGGGGATTTTTTTGTGCCGACAGTCGAACCGGGATGCGATCAGAGGAAATTCAGGATTTATAATGGCTTTTTTATAATTCGGGAATACAAAAATAGCGCCTGACATGGTATAATATAAGATATTGTATCGTGGCTTTTTGGCATTCAATTGATAATCATGCAACCAGAGGATCGAAAAATGACTTTCGGCGAAATACTCAGCAAATATTACACATTTATCTTTATCATGGTGGTGCTCCTGTACACCATCGCTTTCAACAAGAGAATGTATCAGAAGGTCAGGGTACATTTCTGGGTCCTCATTGCGCTGGTGATACTGGAGGCAATCTGTTCCGGCGCGGAGACTTACTGTGCCGCACAGCCCTACAGGACCATCTGGCGGAGCGTTTTTTCCTCCCTCTGTTATATTCTGCGACCTTCCATCATGTATGCGCTGCTCCTGATCATCGTCCGGGATGACCCGGGGAAACGCAAAGCGCTCTACGGGATCCCGCTGCTTGTGATCGCCCTTCTGCTTCTGGCAGATATTCCCTATTCCTACTGTCTGATCTATACCTTCTCGGAAGCGAATTTCTTTTCGACTGGTCCCTTGTTTTTCCTGACCTACGGGATCCTGCTCCTGTACCTGCTTCTGATCATTATCCTGACCATCGTGAAATGTAATTTCTCTCTGGAGCTGGGAGAGTGGCTCTCGATCTTTATCGGGATCGCCTTTATCCTCCTGAACATTGCGGGAGAGCGCTTTATCCCGGGCTTTACCGGAGGAAACTCCGAAAATGCCACGGCCCTGGCCATCCTGCTCTACGCCATTCACTTTAAGAGCATCGAGGATCACAGAGAGCGTAAGATCCTGGAGACCACGGAGCTGAAGACGGGCCTCCTCAACGAGAACGCATGCATCACCAGGCTGAACGGACTCATCGGGAAGGGAAATTCCCACGAGTACGCAGCGGTTTTCTTTGATCTGGAGCGCTTCGGTCTCATCAATGACCGCTACGGTATGGAGATCGGCAACAGGGTGATCTCGGAGTACGCTGCGATCCTGGGCGGCATGGTCAGGGAGGATGAGATTCTGGCCAGACAGGGCGGTGACCGGTTCATCGCAGTGGTGCTGCAGCGGAATCTGGATCTGATCCTGGCGCAGATCGCCTCCACCAGAGTGCGGTTTAACCAGGGCGGTATGGATTATGACATTACCATCAGCGCCCATGTGGGTGTGTACCGCATCGACAGAGACGATTACAGCGGTGAGGAGATCATCTCCAATGCCAACACGGCACTGAACTACGGCAAGGGCGCCGGGAATTCCGTGACCTACATGACCCCGGAGCTGAAGATCGCGTTAAAGGACGAGAAACAGTACGCCTCCGATATTCCCGTGGCCATGGCAAACGGTGAGTTTGTCGCCTACTACCAGCCGAAAGTCAACAGCAGGACCAATATGCTCTGCGGCGCGGAAGCGCTGGTGCGCTGGTCCAGGAACGGGAAGCTGATCCCTCCCGGGAAGTTCATCCCCATCATGGAGACCAAGGATCTCATGTGCGATATGGACTTCTACATGCTCCGCCGGGTCTGCTCAGACATCTCCGGCTGGATCGAGCGCGGGCTGGTACCGCCCACCGTCTCCGTGAACTTCTCCCGCAGAAATCTGTCCAACGACCATCTGGCGGAGGACATTGACGCGGTGGTGAAGGAATACCACGTCCCCAAGAAGATGATCGAGATCGAGATCACTGAGACCATCGACGAGTTCCCCATCAGCGTGCTGAAGAACTTTGTGGATGACCTGCACCGCCTGGGATACAAGGTGGCGGTGGACGACTTCGGAAGCGGCAGTTCCTCCTTAAGCCTGCTGCGGGAGGTCACCTTTGACACCCTGAAGATCGACAAGGGATTCGTGGACAGAGCCTACGCCAAGGATCTGGCCATCCTGAGCCACATGATCAAGCTGGCCAAGGCCATCGGTCTGGAGACTCTGGCAGAGGGCGTGGAGCAGCGGGAGCAGGTGGACACCCTCCTTTCCCTGGGATGCGAGATCATCCAGGGCTACTATTTTGACAGGCCCCTTCCGAAGGAAAGCTTCGAAGGGAGGATCATAAACAGGAGATACAAAGTTGAGCAGAGTTGATAATCTGAAAAAAATCATCAAACGTCTCACCGGCGCCCTGCTGGCATTTCTGGCGCTTCTCATCGTGATCTTCATCATCCACTGCATCAATGTGGGAAGATACAATTCGGAGTGGCGCATCATCACCTCGGATTCCAGTTCCACCCAGATCCTGGTGGATGTGCATCCCAGAGGCGGCGTCACCGACTCCTGGGTCAAGACCAATACCGGCCTGGGCACCAGCCTGAATGCGAAGATCTACGAGATGGTGGTCACCAACAATTCCCACTACTATGTGGATGACTGGCAGATCCGGTTCAATGTCACCGACAAATGTTATCTGAACAACGGATGGTGCGGTACCTTCGAGATCCACCAGTTTGACAGAGCGGGTACGGAGACATCCCAGACCCTGGACCTGCGGAATTTTGACAACCGTGACATCTATCTGTTCAATTACCTGGCAGGGCAGGATCTGCTGATTCCCCTGGATTACGGCGATTATTTCATCTATCACCCGGATACCTCCCCGGCTTCCGGAGAGGTCCCCATCAAGGGCTCCGAAGATATGTCCGGATCCAGCGTCTGCGGCATCATCATGTACAGCCTCACCGGTGAAGTAAACCTGCTGGATTACGAACTTTCCTACAAGCTCCACAGAGGACTGTGGGACGGCACCACAGGACGGTTTCTGATCATTTCCTTCACTTTGCTGGCGCTGTCCTTTATCATTCTTGGCACCATCTTCCTGGTATCCGTCCGTTTTGAGAGCAGGATCATCAGCCAGAACAAGCTCCTGGCAGACGCCTTCCGGATCTGTTGCGCAATGCCGGATTCCAGAGACTATTATTCCAAGGGCCACTCAGAGCGGGTGGCGAATATCGCCCGCCTGATCGCGGAGAAAATGGGCATGGACAAAAGCGACTGCGAGATCGTTTACAATGCGGCGCTGTTCCACAACGTAGGCATGGTGACCGTCAATGAGCAGATCCTGCGGAAGAAGGGGAAGCTCACCAGAGAAGAGTACGCCGAGGTGAAAAAACATACCATCCGCGGCGCGGAACTGCTGAAGGATATTGAGAACATCCCTCATGCGGAGGAGGCTGCGCTGTATCATCACGAACGCTATGACGGCACCGGCTATCCCTTCGGCAAGAAGGAAGATGAAATCCCCCTGATCGGCAGGATCGTCGCCGTGGCGGATGCTTACGATGCCATGAACAATGACAGGCCTTACCGGAGCAAATTCTCCAGGGATCAGATCCGTGAGGAGTTTATCAAGAACAGGGGCACGCAGTTTGACCCTGCCATTGTGACTGCATTTCTGGATGTAATGGGTGAGAGGAATCTGTGATCATGAATGTATGGAAAAAAAGGATCGCGCTGATCGTGAGTGCGCTGGCGTTAAACATCCTTGGACGGTTTATCGCTCTTTCTTTTGATCTGCCTGCATACTTTACGCTCTGCGGCACCATTCTGGCTTCCTATCTGTCCGGGGCCTTTGCCGGAGGTATCGTGGCCATCCTCAGCTGCGCGATCTGCTCCATCGCTGTTCCTACGGACTGGTATTTCCTGATCTCTGACATCGCCGTCGCCGTTGCTGCCGCGTTGCTCGCAAGAAAAAACAGGTACTTTGCAAGTTTTTCTCCCATCATCAGTGCTACGGCATTTTTTGCCGTGGTCAAGGGCGTGGTGCTGCTGGTGATCGATATCCTGGTCTATAACGGCAGGACCGGTCTGGTCTACGGAGACGCCATCGTCGATTATCTGGCCTCCGTATCCGCTTATACCTGGCTTTGCTATCTGGTGGCGGCACTCTTTGTCGCTTTTGCGGATTCCCTGTGCGCCATGTTCTTGATCTACTTCGGCATGGCTGTGCATCGGAATTACGGTAAGAGAAGGCGGGCCCTGGAACTGAAAAAGCAGCTCAATGCCAAAACCGGCCTGAGCCTGCTCCTGGCAGCGATCCTTTCTCTGTCCGTCCTGCCGCTCCGGGCGGAGGCGGAATCCTCCATCAGCTTTGTGGAGAAGCTGTACAACAGCGATAACGGCCTGACAGGTGGCTGTGTCAATGACATCGCCATGACCCGGGACGGCACCATGTGGATCGCGACCTACGGCGGACTGTTCCGCTTTAACGGCTCGAAATTCGTACTGATCGACAATCTGAAAAGTGTCCGTTCCGTGCAGACCCTTTATGTGGACAATGAGGACAGACTTTGGGCCGGCACGCAGGATGCGGGCGTGACACTGCTGAACATCGATATGTCCTTTACTACGCTGGATATGAATAACGGCCTGCCTTCCAATTCGGTGAAGTGTATTTCCAGAGACAGCAACGGACTCTATTATTTCGGCACTACCGCAGGTCTGGTGATAGCGGAGTATGTAAACGGCGTGGTCCACATCCTGCAGACGGACAAGAATGCAGGCAATATCAGGGATCTGTCCGCAGACCCGGACGGGCATATGGTCGTCATGAACAACGTGGGCGAAGTGAGCTGCTATGAGGCCGGTAAGGTCGTGGCCCGTTTCACCCCCGGCAGCATCACCCCCAGGAGCATCACACACGATGCCCAGGGAAATCTCTACATCGGAACCGATTCCGGAACCATCCTGATCTGTGAATATTTCGAATCCAGGATCCGTGCCACCGGGACCATACTGTGCGATGACGTGAAATCCATCCGTGATCTGTACTTTGATGACAATGATAGCATTTATCTGGCTTCCGACAGCGGGATCGGCTATCTGGACAGTTCCAGACGTCTGACCATGATCGAAAGCGGAACCTTTAACAATTCCATCGACCATATCTTCAAGGATTATCAGGGCAATCTGTGGTTCACTTCGTCGAGATGCGGACTGCTGTGCCTGGGCCGCTCCAGCTTCACCGATGTCTTTAAGCTCTGCGGGGAGAAGGGTATCGTCTCGAATGCTGTCAAGGACTGGAACGGCTACCTGTATGTAGGCACCAACAGCGGGCTGAAGATCCTGAATGCGTCCGCAGGTGAGAGCATTCAGAATGAGCTGACCGAGCTCCTGGACGGGATCCGGATCCGGTGTCTGGATGTGAGCGTCGACGGGAATCTGCTGGTGGCCACCTATGAAAACGGGGTCATGGAGGTAAAGACGGACGGGACGGCTTCCGAGTATGTGAATCCCAGACTGACGGACAAGGCGATCCGTCTGGTGAAATGTCTCTCCGATGGAACGGTGATCTCTTCCAGTGACGGTGGCGTCACCTTTATGAAGGACCACAATGTGGTGAGCCGTCTGGAACTGGGAGAGGATCTGCGGGGTGGCACTGTCCTGAACATCCTGGAGACGGAAGACCACACCCTCCTGTGCGGTACCGACGGTGACGGTATTGCAGTGCTGAAAGACGGAAAGCTGGATCGTTACATCACCCGTGAGGACGGTCTGTCCTCCGGCGTCGTCCTGCGCGTGGTCAGGGATGTCCGGGGAGAAGGATACTTTGTGCTGACGGGAAGCGGTCTGTGCTATATGGATCCGGACTTTGGTATCAGCGAGCTGGGCATGCCTTATTACAACAATTTCGACCTCGCACAGAACAGCGCCGGTGAGGTCTTTGTTCTGGGCGGTGCAGGCATCTATATCTGTGATTACGATTCCCTTATGACCGAGGGACGGATGGAGAGCTATGCGCTGCTGGATACGAAGGCAGGACTTCCCGGGAGCATTACCAGCAACGCATGGAACTATATCACCGATGATGAGAAGATCTACTTCTGCGGCACCACCGGTGTCTACCTCCTGGATCTGAACAATTACGAGATGCGGGTGGATGATTTCAAAACGAAGATCACTTCCGTGAAGCGTGACGGTGTCTACGAGGATGTGACCCAGATCGGCCATGTGGATATCCCCAAGGGCACCGGCCGTTTTGAGGTGGATATGGAGATCAACAACTTCACCTCAGCCGACCCTTATGTCAGTTATTTCCTGAGCGGTGTGGATGATGAGAAGACCACGGTCCTTTCCAGCAAGCTGGGAAGCGTGACCTACATCGACATCCCCTACGGCAACCACGATTTCATCATCAAGGTCCTGGACGACAAGGGCAGGGAACTCTCCAGCCAGACCTATGTGTTTGCCAAGGGGCGGGAGATCTACGAGACCCTGGGATTTTTGCTGTATTTCTACGTCCTGCTCTTTGCCTTCATCGCTTTCATCGTGACCTCCATCGTTCAGGGGGCCGTGATGGCGCAGCGCAAGAAGGATAAGGGCCGCCATGAGCTGGTGGTGACGAAGCTGGAGAACGAGAAAGCAGAGGCGCTGGAGCGCGCTCTCCACATGGAGGAGGATGCCAACCGCTCCAAGTCCGAATTCCTGGCGAATATGTCTCACGAGATCCGCACGCCTATCAATGCCATCATCGGCATGGATACCATGATCATGCGGGAGACCCACGAGGCCAATATCCGGAACTATGCCCGGGACATCCACAGCGCCGGCAAGACCCTTCTGTCCCTCATCAACGATATCCTGGATTTCTCCAAGATCGAGTCCGGAAAGCTGGAGCTGGTGCTGGAAGAGTATGAGCTGAGCACGGTCATCAACGGGATCGTCAACATGATCGCACCCAAGGCGGAGTCCAAGAAACTGGCGCTGGAGGTGAATGTCAATCCGGAGATCCCCAACTGGCTCTACGGCGATGAGGTGCGCATCGAGCAGATCATCATCAATATCCTGAACAATGCGGTGAAATACACGGAAAAGGGGAAGGTCACCCTGAACGTGGATTACAGGGAGGCTGACGGCGGCGCTATCCTCCTGCAGGTCAGCGTGGCGGACACCGGTATCGGCATCAAGTCCGAGGACCTGGAGAAGCTCTTCTCGCCCTATGCCCGCATCGAAGAGCAGAGAAACAAGAAGATCGAAGGCACCGGCCTGGGTATGAGCATTACCAAGGATCTGCTGGAGAAGATGGGCAGCCGGCTGGAGGTATCCAGCGTCTATGGCGAAGGTTCCACCTTCAGCTTTGAACTCAGTCAGCCCGTCAGCCGCGCCGAGGCCATCGGAGACTACCGCGAGAGAGCGGAGGAGCAGGATACCAATTACACCGATGTGGAGAAATTCCATGCGCCGGATGCAAAACTTCTGGTAGTGGATGATGTGGAGATGAATCTCATCGTGGCCATGAGCTTGCTGAAGAGGATCCGCGTACAGGTGGATACGGCCCAGAGCGGGCGGGAAGCCATCGAGAAAGCCACTGCGGCCCAGTACGATATGATCCTGCTGGATTCCATGATGCCGGAGATGAACGGCGAGGAGACCATGCAGAACATCAGGTCGAGCTGCCCGTTAAATGCGGAGACCCCCATCATCGTTCTGACGGCCCATGCCGTAAAGGGCGCCCGGGAAGAGTATTTGCGGCTGGGCTACGACAACTATCTGGCCAAGCCGTTAGACGGCGTGAAACTGGAAGCGATGATCCAGAGCTATCTGCCGGATGAGAAGATCATCTTTGTGGACGGGGAAGAGGCGGAAGAAGAGCTCACCCCGGTCCGTGAGGAATCCGCGGAAAATGCGGAGCAGAGCGAGGAACTGGCCCGGATCTCCTGTATCATGGGGATCGAAGCGGAAAAAGGCGTGGAGACTGCCGGCGGCGAGGATGCATATCTGCTGATCTGCCGGAACTTCCGCGACACGGCGAAGATGCGCATCGGCATGATCCGCGAAGCCTTTGAGAAGGAAGACTACGAGAACTACACCATCCATGTGCACGCTCTGAAGTCTTCCGCCAGGCTCATCGGCGCCTTTGAGCTGTCCGCGGAAGCGCTGGAGCTGGAGACTGCCGGCAGAGAAGGCGAAACGGATCTCATCCGGGAGCGCACTGCCGGGATCATTGAAAAATATGAATGGTTCTACGAAAAGCTGGATGAAGTCTTCAGCATTCCCAAGGACGCAAAAACAGACGACAGGCCGCTGCTTTCCAAGGAGGAGTTGGAGGACAATCTGTCCGAAATGGCAGAGCTCCTGGAAGCCTTTGATATGGATACCGCAAAGGAACTGCTGGACTCCCTGGAGGAGTACCGATTGCCGGAGGAGTGCCTGGAGCTGTATGAAAGTCTGAAAGCACAGATGGCGGAGCTGAACAGAGACGGATGTCTGGAGTTGATCCGCGGAGGTAAGGAGTAAAATGTCGGAAAATCAGGTTTTGTTTCTCTCTTTTCGGGAGACCTTTATCGTCAAATCCATCATAAAAAAGCTGGAGGAGAAAGGTGTGTCCTGCGCCTTCTCCCTGACGGATCTCCGGAGCCTGGAGCAGGCAAAGGACCGTCTTTCTCCGTTGGTGTACCTCTACATCGGGGATAAGGACGACCTGGATCCCCAGGGGATGGTCTATCTGCGGGATCTGATCACGGAGCATGACTGTGAGTTCTATATCATCGGCTATGATGACATCATAAACGAGCTGCGGGAGAATTTCTTCCGGGAGCAGATCACCGGGATCTTCCACCGGCCCGTGGATGTGGGACAGCTGGTGGATGAGATCCTGCCGGAGGTGGACAAGGAGAGGACCCTGGAGAACCGGAAGCATATCCTGGTGGTGGACGACTCCGGTACCATGCTTTCCACCGTGAAGGGCTGGCTGAAGGACAAATACAGAGTGACGCCCGTGAACTCGGCGTTAAATGCCATCACCTTCCTGTCGAAACAGCGTCCGGATCTGATCCTGCTGGATTATGAGATGCCTGCCTGCTCCGGACCCAAGTTTCTGGAAATGCTCCGGACGGATGTGGACTGCGGTGACATTCCCGTCATATTCCTCACCGGAAGAGATGATGCGGACAGTGTACGCAGCGTTATTGCCTTAAAACCTGCGGGTTATCTCTTAAAATCCCTTCCCAGGGACAGGATCGTGGGAGAGATCGATGCCTTCTTCGAAAAACAGAAGTCAATGCAGTAATGCACAAGCCTGTGGCGGATCAGACCGCCGCAGGTTTTTTATTTCCCCGGAGAATTTTCCCGCAAAATAACCTTGACAAGTTAGGAAAGGCTAACTATAATAGCCTTTGGTTAGCAGATACTAACAACAGGTAGATGTGTCGGATCAGTCCGGCCATATTTTTTGGCCGATTGTTAGGCACACCTAACCGGAAAGGGTTGGAAGGATGAACAGGATGAATCTGAATGAAGCTGAGCTGGGCATGGACTATGTGATCACCAAAGTGGATACCGGCGGCGATGAGGAGATCGAGAGCTTCCTCTTTTCTCTGGGCTGCTACAGCGGAGAGAACATCACCGTAGTGGATCGGAAAAAGAATCTTGTGGTTTCCATCAAGGATGCGAGATACAACATCGATCCTGAGCTTGCAGCGTCCATTCATGTGGACAGAGCGGGAGTATAAAAAAATATATTTTTTGGAGGAGAGAGATGAGAATTGCACTGACAGGGAACCCCAACAGCGGCAAAACAACCATGTACAATGCGCTGACGGGCAGAAACGAGAAGATCGGCAACTGGGCCGGTGTGACCGTGGACAGAAAGGAAAGTCGTATCAAGGAAAAGTACAATGATACCGGCAAGGAGCTGATCGCAGTGGATCTGCCCGGCGCCTATTCCATGTCTCCTTTCACATCGGAGGAGAGCATCACCAGCAGTTATGTGAAAAATGAGCATCCCGACGCGATCATCAATATTGTGGATGCGACCAATCTCAGCAGAAGTTTGTTTTTCACATCACAGCTCCTGGAGCTGGGCATCCCCGTTGTGGTGGCTCTGAACAAGAGCGATATCAACGATAAGAAGGGAAACAAGATCGACGAGGCAAAGCTTTCCGAGAAGCTGGGCTGTCCCGTGATCAAGACGGTATCCACTTCCGATCAGGGGATCCGTGAAGTGATCAAGGCTGCCGCTGCGCTGGAAGGCAAGGGCCAGAAGGCTCCCTATCACCAGGGCGAGGTGAATCTGGAGAGCAAGGAAGCAGTGGAAGCTGCCGACCGGAAACGCTTTGATTTTGTAAATTCCATCGTGAAGGACGTGGAGGTCAGAAAGACCCTCACCAAGGACCGGACGAAGGGTGACGCCATCGACAAGGTGGTGACCAATCCCATTGCCGGAATTTTGATCTTCGCAGCCATCATGTTTGTGGTATTCTATATCAGTCAGACGACCGTAGGTACCTGGCTGGCGGATATCCTGGTGGGATGGATCGAGACCTTCCAGGAGTGGGCAGGAGAGCAGCTGGGTGATGCGAACCCGCTTCTGTACGCCCTTCTGATCGACGGTGTGATCGGCGGTGTGGGAGCCGTGGTAGGATTCCTGCCCCTGGTCATGGTCATGTACTTCCTCATTGCCCTTCTGGAGGATTGCGGCTACATGGCGAGAGCCACCGTTGTGCTGGATCCTATCTTTAAGAAGGTGGGCCTCTCCGGCAAGTCCGTGATCCCCATGATCATCGGCACCGGCTGCGGCATCCCCGCCATCATGGCGTGCCGCACCATCAAGAACGAGCGCGAGCGCAGAAGTACCGCAATGCTGGCAACCTTTATGCCCTGTGGTGCCAAGCTTCCCGTCATCGCCCTGTTCGCCGGCGCATTTTTCCCGGAGGCTTCCTGGGTGAGCTTCGTCTGCTATGCCCTGGGCATTGTGCTGGTGCTGCTGGGCGCACTGCTCATCAAGGCCATCACCGGCACGAAGTACAGAAAGAGCTTCTTTATCATTGAGCTTCCTGAGTACAAGGTGCCCAGCCTGGGCTTTGCGGTAAAGAGCATGCTGGAGCGTGGTAAGGCATACATCATCAAGGCCGGCACCATCATCCTGGTATGCAACACCGTAGTTCAGATCATGCAGTCCTTCAACTGGTCCTTCGAAGTCGTAGAAGAGGGCATGGAGGGTACCTCCATCCTGGCAAGTGTTGCACAGCCCTTCGCAGTCCTTCTGGTTCCCGTTGTGGGTATCGTATCCTGGCAGCTGGCTGCAGCAGCCATCACCGGTTTCATCGCCAAGGAGAACGTGGTTGGTACCATCGCTACGGTCTTTGCCATCACCAATTTCATCGATACCGAGGAGCTGGAGCTGGTGGGTGAGGGCAACACGGTTGCCGCCGTTATGGGTATCACCAAGGTAGCCGCATTGGCTTACCTCATGTTCAACCTCTACACGCCTCCCTGCTTCGCAGCACTGGGCGCAATGAATTCCGAAATGAAATCCGCCAAGTGGCTCTGGGGCGCCATCGGCCTCCAGCTGGCTACCGGATTTACCGTGGGCTTCCTGGTATACCAGGTGGGCACCCTGATCGTTACGGGTACCCTGGGCGCCGGCTTTGTCGGTGGTCTGGTGGCAGTCCTCTGCTTCGCAGCCATCATCACCTTCATCATCCGCAGCAATCACAAGAAGATGGCAGCGGAGTATGCACTCAGCTGATCCTTTCTAAGTAAACTTACGGAGACATAAACCGCTATGGGAGCTACTTTAGCCGATATCATCATCATACTGATCCTGGCCGCAGCGCTGGGAGGAGCCTGCCTGTATATCTACAGAGAGCGGAAAAAGGGCAGACATTGCATCGGCTGTCCCATGGCGGGGAACTGTCCCCGCCACAGCTGTAATGCAGGGCCGCGGGGAAAAGGGAAGGAGTCCTGATCCTTCGGGGCAGATGCCACAGTCGTGAGAAAGAACGGGAGTAAGGAATGGACCTGATCATATTAGTGGTGTTCCTGGGCATTCTGGCGCTGGCCGTGAAAGGATCCGTCGCACATTTTAAGGGCGAGGGTTCCTGCTGCGGAGGCGGCGGACAGGAAGTGAAGAGCAAAGCGAAAAAACTGGATAGCGTGGCCTGCATAAAGGTTTTGAAGATCGAGGGAATGCACTGCGAGCATTGCTATACCAGGGTACACAATGCCCTGAATTCCCTGGAGGGAGTCTCGGCGAAGGTCTATGGAAAGCAGGGAAAAGCGGTGGTAAAATGCGAGACCGATCCCGGAGATGACCTGCTCCGGAGAACGGTGGAGAAGCTGGACTACACCGTGACCTCTGTGGAGAGCAAAGCCCCTTGAATGGGGTGCACTTCTTTTTTGCCCATGGGTTAGTTATATCTAACTATGTGGCGTTCTCTTTTTTGTTGTAGGTTGTTTGCTTTGAAATGAGGTTTTTATGAATGAATCGGCGGAGGACTATATCAAGACGCTCTATATCCTGAAACGCAGGATCGGTGCGGTCCGCTCCGTGGATGTGGCAAGGGAGATGGGTTTTTCCAGAGCCAGCGTATCCACTGCCATGACAAACCTTCGGAAGAAGGGCATCATTGTCATGGAAAAGAACGGCAGCATTGATTTTACGGAAAAAGGAGCGGAGGTCGCGGAGGGAATCTTTGAAAAATACTCCACCCTGATCGGCTTCCTGCAGGTAGTGGCAGGGGTGGACGAGGAGACTGCCCGGGAAGACGCCTGCAAGATGGAGCATGGTTTGAGTGAATCCACCTACAGTGGGATCCGCAGATATGTCCGCAGTCACGCCCAGGCGGAGCCGCATCCGGTGTGATGGCCGTTCTCCGGAGCAGATCGCGGATCGAAAAATGGCTGTAAGTCCTAGCGCAAAAGACCTTCTCCCGATGGTGGGGGAAGGCCTTTTTGTGTGCGCGTTGTTAAAATTCTCTAAACTCGGCAAATTTTCTGAAAATTAAGGTAGAATAGATGTGAGCATGAATTTATGTTCCGTTTTGAGAATGCAGAAATAAAAGTAGGGAAACGGGGGACAGTTATGGGGTATAAAGTAAATGATCCCGCACATATGAAGCGGCTGGTTCCGAATTTTGGTAACCTTTTCAATGCCGGGTCCGTGATCTTCAGAGAAAATGACCAGCGGGAATTTATCTTTGTGAATGACAGTATTGTCAGGCTGTATGAATGTTCCGACCCCCAGGACTTTGCAGACTATGTCCACGGTCATTACGACGGTCTGATCAATCCCATGCAACGCGCTGAGGTCATCGAGGACTTTCTGGAGCAGGTCAGGGAAAAGAAGCAGAAATGCGGGTATATGTTTTTTACCGTCACCACCAAGTCCGGTGTGAATATCCGTGTGGTCAACCACTGGAGTCTTTTTGAAGATGAGATCGAGGGCAGGCTGATCTATGCCTGGATGTTTTTACACAGAGTGGAAGATACGGCTCTGGATTTTGACTCCGTCACCGGTCTCTTTACGAAGCATGCCTTTATCAAGGCCGTCAAAGGGAAATTAAAACAGTATGACCCGGAGAAAGACGAAACCTATGGATTCGCTTATATCAATCTGGTCAATTTCAAACTGTTCAATATCGAGCACGGAAAAGCCAAGGGTGACGAGTGCCTGATGGAAATGGGATTTCTCCTGCTCAAATCCTTCCCGGGAGCGGTCATCGCCAGACTGTCGGATGATCATTTTGCGATATTTGACAAGGCAAAGGGGATCAAGGCAGGTCTGCAGGAAGTAAAGCGCAGGTTCGACCAAGCCTACCGCGATCATTACAATCTCGTCAGTAAGTATGGCATCTATGAACTGGCTGTCGGTGAGAACCCGGATCCCGAGGAAGCACTCTCCATGGCCAAGATGACCTGCGATTTTATCAAGTCCGACCTGAAGGACGATATCATGGAGTATTCCTGCCATCTGGCCAACAAGGTGATGACCCGGGAATACATCGTCAGAAAGCTGGATGAAGCGCTGGAGAAGGAATGGATCAAGGTTTATTACCAGCCGGTGATCCGTGCCCTGACGGGGGAGCTCTGCGGGATGGAGTCCCTGACCCGCTGGATCGATCCCGAGATCGGCTTCCTGCCTCCGAACGAATTTATCGAGACACTGGAGAGCAACCATCTGATCCACAAGCTGGATTCCTACGTGGTGGAGAAGGTCTGTGCCTTCCTGCATGAGCGACTGGAGGCTGGGCTCCCCGTAGTGCCGGTTTCCGTGAATTTTTCCCGCATGGATTTTGTCCTCTGCGATATGCTGGATGTTGTGGAAACGGCGGTGAAAAAATACGACATCCCCAGAGATTTCCTGCACATCGAGATCACCGAGAGCATGATCGCTTCGGATGAGGAGCTGATGACGAGCGTGATCTCGAAGTTCCGTGAGGCAGGGTATGAAATCTGGATGGACGATTTCGGCAGCGGTTACTCCTCCCTCACCATGCTGAAGGATTATCATTTTGATACCCTGAAGATGGACATGCGCTTCCTGACACCCTTCACCGAAAAGTCCAAGTGCATCATGCGTGCGACGGTGATCATGGCTAAGGATGTGGGCATAAAGACGCTGGCAGAGGGCGTGGAAACGGAAGAGCAGCTGCAGTTCCTGCGGGACATCGGCTGCGGCATGATCCAGGGCTACTATTACGGCAAGCCGGAGCCTGTCGCGGATACCATCGCCCACATGGAGGAAAAGCAGATCTCTTCCGAGCAGAGGAGCTGGAGGAAGTTCTACGAAACGGCGGGATTTGAAAGCCGTGACACGGATGCACCACTGGAGATCATCGAGGACGACGGGGAGCACTTCCACACCCTGTACATGAACTGTGCGTACAGGAAGCAGATCCTCCCGGAAGACGAGCTGGATCTGGGGCTGGAGGAGATCGACAGTAGGATCTACCGGACCAATTCTCCCTTGCTGTCCGAATACCGGAAGATTGCGGATCAGTTGCGGGCCTCCGGGAAGCAGGAAACCTTCTACTATACCGGAAACGGGCAGTACCTGAACTTTACGGGGAAGGTCATTGCCGCCAACCGCGGACATGTTCTGATCAGGGGATCGCTTCTGAACCTGACCAAGGATGTTTCCCGTTCGACCATCGAAAAACTGGATAACAAGCTGGGAGAGCTGAATCATCTCTTTGAGTTGGTCCTCTGGTTGAAGCCGGACGAAGACAGCGTATCACCGCTCTTGGGAAGCATGAAGTATACCAAAGGGAAAGATGTCCGCGGACAGGGCCTGCGCCGCGAGCAGCAGTACCTGATCGATGAGATTCTGTTCCCCGCTGACAGGGAGCGCTATGCACGATTTGTGGATCTGGAGACCTTGAAGAGCAGGATCGACGCCTCGGAAAACGGCTATCTTGCGGATGTTTTCGGATTTAAGCAAAGCGACGGACGATACAAAAAGCAGGAGATCCTGCTCATGCGGATCCCTGCCATCAGCAATGTGGAGTTTCTGTTCTGCATGAAGCCCTACCTGGAGTCCGCAGCGACGGCCGGGAAGGAAAGCGTCTCCTGGACTTCCGACGGAAAGGAAATCCGGATGCGGGAATACTCCGATATCTGGGAAAGCGTGCTCTGGAAATCCAGGCAGATGTTCTTCTGGAAGGATGAAAACCGCAGATTCCGGGGTGTCAGCAGGGCTTTCCGGGAATACTTCGGGATCACCGATGAAGCACAGATCCTCGGCAAGACGGAAGAAGAGATGGACTGGCTGGTGGACCGGGATGCGGTGAGGGATCTGGAGCTGGAGATCATGTCCAGCGGTTCCAAACACCCGGACCAGCCCACCCGCGTGGTGATAGACGGGGAAGTCCGGGATGTGGTCTGCACCAGAATGGCTCTTTATGATGAAGGCAGGATCGCAGGGATCCTGGGCCGCTTCGAGGATCTGGGGTGGGAGCGCCGGAAGATGACGCAGAAGCAGAGGGCTCTCCGCACCGACAATGTGTCGGGGCTCCTGAACGAGCGCGCATTTCTCGAACTCCTGGCTGCCTATGAGAGACGACATCAGGCGGACGGAAAGGAATACGGCCTGATCCTTTTGAACAATGCAGCTCACGACCGTATCCGGGAGACCTATGATGAAGAGACGGCGGAGATGCTTTTGAGAGAGATCTCCGAATGCCTGAACCGGGTGGCGGGGAATACCTGCACTGTGGCAAGGCTCCAGGAATCCTTCTTCGGCGTGCTGGTGCCGAAGAGTGAAGTGCCGAACATGCAGCAGCTGGCAGATGAGATCTACACCGCCGTGGATGCCATCCGAAGGGTGGATGAAAAGCCGGTGACGCTGCGCCTGAAACTGGCCTGCAAGAGCATCGATGACGAGGATGTCACGGATGAGAATATCTATGACAAGGCGCTGGATGAAGTGCTGTAACCGCTACCTTCTCCTGTCTCTGCCGGTTTCGCGGTAGTACTGTGCTTTGTCGGAATACATCATTTTTTCTGCGGATTTTACGAGTTCCAGGAAGTCTTTTCCGCAGCCTGTTTCATAACCATAGGCGGCAATCCGCCCATTTTCGCGCAGGACCTTACCCAGGTCCTGCGTTTTTGTCAGACGATGGTATTATGGTTAGTAAAAACTAACATTGTTTATTGACAACTAACCCTAGGCGTATTAGAATCTTTATGTGAACATTATTTCAAAACGGTCACAAAGGAGCGATTATATGCCGACCAGAGTTTTTACAGAAGAAGAAAAAAGTCAGATAAAGCTTATTATGCTTGAAGCAGGTTTTCCTTTACTTAAAAAGTATGGGATGACCCACACGACCATATCGAGGATTACGGAGTCCGCAGGCATAGCCAAGGGAACTTTCTATCATTTCTGGAAGAACAAGGAAGAATACATGGCAGACCTTATACTGTATCACAGACAGAAGATGATTCCGGTTCTTATAAGCGATGATGTTTTAAAAGGAAAAAGGAAGCTTGGAGAGGAAGACGCCCGTAAGTACCTTCATGCCGTTGTAGATGAAGAGATAAGCATCTATCCGCATCTTACACTTGAGGATGAAGCAAAGCTTTTTAAGAATACCGATACTTTTGAACCTGATATTGAGAAGGAAAGCGCGATCACCGGTGAACTTTTAAGGCATCTGGACAATGTCAGAAAAGATGTAAATCTTCCCCTGATAGCCAATATGACGAAGCTTTTGGTTATTGCATCTGAGTCAAGAGCGGAACTGCACGAAGCTGTATATAAGGAAACCATTGATACGCTGGTTGACACAATATTAAATCTTGTATTTGAAAGAGGATGAAAAAATGATTAAAGAGAAGATAACAGAAGGCTTTTATGGTTGTTACTGGCCCTGCGAGGGTTCAGATGCGGCGATCATGGCGATGCTGGGTGATGACTGCGAAGATTATATGGCAAAGTCAGCGGTAAAGTGGATTCACAAAAAATACGGTGTCAGTGTCATGACTCTGTCG
>JAILAF010000034.1 GCA_024681775.1 Lachnospiraceae bacterium | reverse complement strand
AAGAGTTTTATTGACACCTTTGTCAACATGGGCGGCACCGGCTGCGCCATCGGATTGCTTTTTGCCATGATGCTCTTCGGAAAGCGCAGCTCCACGAAGCGCCTGTCCGAGATGGCTCTGATCCCCGGGATCTTCAACATCAGCGAACTGATGGTCTTCGGATTTCCCATCATTTACAATCCGCTGATGATCGTGCCCTTTTTGCTGAGCCCCATCCTGTGCTTCTCCAACGCATTTTTCCTGACCAGGGCAGGGCTCCTGCCTCACGTCATCAATTCCGTGGTATGGACCACGCCGCCCCTCATGAGCGGCTTTTTGGCGACGGAGTCCTTTGTGGGGGTACTGGTGCAGGTCTTTAACATCGGCATCTCCACCCTGTGCTATGCGCCCTTCGTGGTGCTCAGTGAGAAGCGGTCCCTGGATGAATACTCCACCTCTCTGGATGCGCTGCTGGGGGTCTTCGGGAAGAGCAAGGAGATGGGAGAGGATCTGATCCTGACGGATTATGAGGGCAATATCGGACGCCTCGCCAAGCATCTGGCCAACGATCTGGAGGTGGCGCTCGCTGAATCCACACCTAATACCACCACGGAAAAAGCGGAGAATCCTCTGCTGATCTTTTACCAGCCCCAGTATGACCGGGCGGGGAAATGCATCGGCGCGGAGTCTTTGCTTCGATGGAATCACATGCAATACGGCGTCATTGCGCCGCCCCTGGTCATCGAGGTGGCCAAGGAGAGCGGAGATCTCTATGACCTGGAGACCTACATCATCGAACGTGCCGTTTACGATTCCTTTGCCCTGCGTAGGCGGTTCGGTGAACATTTCATGCTCAGTGTCAACGTAACCGTGACCACCCTTTATGACAAGCGGTTCATCGACTTCCTGCAGGATCTGGCGGACCGGTACAAGCTCCGCTCCGGCAATATCTGCCTGGAGATCACGGAGGATACGGACCTGGTGACCACGGAGGAGACGGCGGATCTGATGAGCAGGATCCGTTCCTACGGGTATACCTTTGCACTGGATGATTTCAACATGGGACATACTTCCCTCCAGTACCTGCAGTACAACCAGTTCGACATCGTAAAGCTGGACGGAACCCTGGTGGGTGCCATCCTGGACAACGACAGAGCCAGGGAGATCATCAATTCCATTGTTTATCTGTCCCAGTCCCTGGACTTTACCATCATCGCAGAGTATGTGGAAACGGAAGCGCAGCGGGATGCCCTTGCGGACATCGGATGCAACCTCTACCAGGGATACCTTTACAGCCCTGCCGTATCCAGAGCGGTCCTGATCTCCGGGGTACAGCCTTCTTGATATAGCGCATTATTTAAGTTAAAATATGTAATGGATATTTGTTTTTGTATCTGTTAACCCTGCAACCATTTGGATCGTATTCCATGAAAAAGAAGATTGCAGTATGCGGAAACGGATGGAATTACGATTCCCTCCTTGCTGCATTGGACGGAATAAATGAATATGCATCCCGGGAGGACTTTGACGTCTTTGTATTTCTGAGCTTCGCCTCCTACAGCGAGCATTCCACCCTTTCCCAGGGGGAGCTGAATATCTACAGACTCCTGGATCCGGAGGATTATGACGGGGTCGTCGTTTTGTCGACTGCGCTGAATTCCGTATCCACTGCGGAGAGTATCTGCAGGAGAGCTCTGGAAAGGCATGTACCCGTGGTCAGCATCGGCCTGGAGATGGAGGGCGTGCATTCCGTCTGCATCAGCAACGATGACGGCATGCGCAGCCTGGTGAATCATCTGATCGAAGAACACGGTGTGAAACGGGCCTTTTTTATCGGCGGCACCGTGGATCATGTGGACAGCATCGCCAGATTGCAGGTGACGAAGGAGTGTTTTGAGGCGCACGGGCTTTCTCTGAATGACGATGATGTCGCTTACGGCAGATGGGCCAATCGTTATACCCAAATGGCCGTGGATGAGCTTCTGGATTCCGGAAAGCCCCTTCCCGACGCTATCATCTGCGCCAATGATATCATGGCTATGGCGGCATGCACGCAGCTGGAAAACCGGGGGATCCTGGTCCCTCAGGATATTCTGGTCACCGGATTTGACAATTGCAGGGAAGGAAAGATCTTTTATCCCGCTCTTTCTTCCGTGGAGCAGAATTACAAGGAAATCGGCGAAAAGGCATGTGATATCATCTACCGTCAGATCCGCGGAGAGCAGGATGTGAAGCGGGAGATGATCAGTTCCTCCTTTTCCTGCGGTGAGAGCTGCGGCTGCGCGGGAGACCTGGACTATGAAGCCCTGCGGATCCTGTATTGCCGGCATTCCTATAAGCGGAATGCGGATGCCAGGCTTCTGGAGCAGAATGAGAGGGTCATGCGTGCGTACCTGACGGACATGCCCAATTACAGCGTCCTGAAGGAAACCATCTGCAATCATTACCGAAACAATCATCAGTTCGAAGGGGACGGATTCTATATCATTGTCAATGAAAATTATTTCTCTGATGTGATGATCAGTGAGGAAGAGATCTGGAATCACGGGCAGATCGCCGGTACAAAAGAACTGGTAAGCCTTGTAAACGGAGAGATCGTCAGTGATCTTCCGGTGGGACAGCATATGATCGTCCCCGGGTATGAGAAGAAGGACGGAGAGCAGCATGTCTATTTCTTCATGCCCATGCACTATTTTGAAAATAACTACGGCTATGTGGTTTTGATGGATTATCCCTATCTCGTTCAGGGGGATATGCTCTACCCCTATATGGAGAAGCTCCAGCAGTCCATCCGTCTCATGCGGACGAATCTGCGGCTGAAGGAGCTCTATGACAAGGATCAGATGACCGGCCTCTACAATCGTTTCGGTTATGAGGGCAAGGCGCTGCCTCTGTATGAGGAGAGTCTGCAGAATCTGTCTTCCGTCATGGTCATGTTCGTGGATATCAACTACATGAAGCGGATCAATGATGTCCACGGGCATCTGCATGGCGACAATGCCATCCGCACTGTGGTGGCAGCCATCAATGCGAATATCCCTGAGGGCTCCATTGCCGTGCGCTTCGGCGGAGACGAGTTCCTGATCATCGCGCCGGGTTGCAATCAGGAAAAGGCACTGCAGGTGAAGGAAGGAATCCTGGGATTCCTGGAGGAAAAGAATGCAGAGAAAGTAAATCCGTATGACATATCCGTCAGCATCGGCTATGTGGTGAGTGACCCGAAGGGCCGACCGACAGCGGCACTGCAGGATTACATCCGGGAAGCGGATAAATTGATGTACGAGATCAAGAAGGAGATGCACATGCGCATGGACCGCAGAAAGCCCCGGGAGTGACATGACGGGAACATGTCGGGAGGCAAATGCCTTTCCATGCCGACTGGAGAGTGCGATACAGAAAAAGCCTCTGTCCGATCAGGACAGAGGCTTTTTCCGTTTTCGGTGCTATCAGGGATGGAGTGATCAGTAGCCCCCTTCCATCAGATAGTAGCGAAGGAGCTGGAGACGCGCCCGGAAGCCCTGCTTTTTCACGTATCCGATGAGTCTGCGGTTTGCTGTTGAGATATCAAATATCATATCTGCTGTGACAGGATCTCCGCGGTAGAGGATCCGCTCCGTTTTTGCCAGGAAGGTGAGAAGCTCTGCCGGTACGAACTCCTGCAGCCGCGTTCTGAATTCCTGTAAGGTTTCCCCTTCCCCCTGCCGGTATCCCAGGAGCCGCAGCAGATACAGATTCCCCCGGAAGCAGATCCGGTAGCGCCACTCCGGATCCCCATGGCGGAACCGTATCTTGCGGATCAGGATAGAGAGTGCAAGCAGCAGAAAAAAGACGGGGATCGTGATGGCCAGCAGGAGCAGGATGCTGCGAAGAGGGAAAGGATTTGCTCCTTCTTCCTCTGTTTCCGTCAGTTCCGGAAGGACCGGATCCGTTTCCCCGGAAGGCACAGGGGCATAGGGGACGGTGGCTGCATATTCCGCATCGGTTTCTGCTTTTGTTTTCCATCCGCTGTAAATGGCCATGCCGGGGGTGGGCTCAAAGCGGATCCATCCGGCCCCTTCCAGATAGCATTCCGGCCAGGCGTGGGCCATATTTTCCGTCACTGTGGCGACGCCGCCTCTGCCCATGGGCACACGGTAGCCCTGAACAAAGCGCGCAGGGATCCCCAGGCTCCTTGCCATGGTAACGAAAGCGGAAGCATAGTAGACACACTGTCCCTGCTGCATCTCAAAGAGGAAATGGTCCAGAAAACGCTCCGGAGAAGTGACGCTGTCAGGGATCTGCCCGGGAGCGGTATGGTAGGTCATAGAAGAGAGCATGGTTTCTATCGTTTGCAGGCGTTCCAGATCCGTGTCGCAACCAGAAAGGAGCTTTGCCAGGTAGCTTTGCGTGCGCTCCGTCAGGTGCGTTTCCGGAAGATAGAGCTCCCGGATCCTGCGGTGATAGTCCGCCAGCGCCTCCATCGTGGGAGGATCCTCCATCCTGAGGGTGGCGGCTGTTCGGAGCAGGTCCTCCTCTGTTATGCCGGGCGCATTGTGCAGATATGCTGCGAAGGCGGGATGCGACGCATTCAGCTTCAGATAGTCCACGGTGTAGGTATAGCCATGTTTTTGCCGTTTTTCAAAGTACAGGTCATCACCCTTTGACAGCAGTGACAGAGGATAACTCCCGGCGCGGAAGAGGGAGGCTTTTGCGGGAGCAAAGGCGTGGGCGGAGCGCAGGGCCAGGAAGCGGATCTCCACCTGCGAAAGCCGTAGGAGGTCATAGAGATCTTCCCCCGCATAGGCAGAGACGGCAGCGTAGGTTTCCAGAGCGTCCGGGAAGCTGTATGCGTCGTCAGCAGGGTCCGTTTTCTTCCATTCCTGTCCGTCAAAGGCATCAAAGGTCTTGCCGGTCAGGTAGAGCACGGGAGAAGCTGCGGTAGTGATCCGAACCTCCATGACGGCTCTGTCATTTCTTTTGGCTCCTGAATTCAGTCCGGCTCCTTCCGAAAAGCCCATAAAGTGATCGGTTTCATCCCGGCCGCCCAGGGTATGAAAATACTCCCGGATGATCTCAATGCGGCCCGAAGCGGATGCATAGATCCGTTTTGCCAGAGCCCAGTCATAGGGATGATCCGGTGCAGGGAAGACAGCAAGAAGCAGCAAAGTAAGAAGCAGGAAGGGAGCCAGATGTACCAGATGTTTTTTCGGTTCCGTGTCCCCTGCTTTTTTCCATCGCACCTGGATCTCCTGCAGGAGGACCAGAAGGGCGTAAAAGAAGGAAAGGACGACGATGGGCTTCACCGGGGAATGCCTTAAGAACATCCCGGCGCCGCAGGCGGCAAGGAGCCCTGCTGCCAGCAGGATCCGGCCGATGCGGATACGGTTCAGGACGGTCCCGGCCAGAAATGCGAAGAGCGCAAGCAGCACAGCTGTCACGCACCAGGGATACTCCGAAGAAAATCGTTCTCTGATTTCCTCCGGGAAAAGGAGCAGGCTTCCCAAAAGGAGTGTCAAAAGAGTCCCTCCCAGAAGGATGCGTCCCGCAGCTTTCAGATGCACCATGGCGATGCCGGAAAGGGACAGCAGAAGGCTTATGACCATGATGCCGGGCAGCGGCGCATCCGGGTATCTGTAGAGGGTCCCCCAGAGGCAGGGGACGAGGGAGAGGGGGAGGAGACACAGGATGTCATAGAGTGCAGAGATCATCACAGCACCTCCTTCAGATCGGATTCAGTGGGGATCACGAACAGGTTATGCGGAAACAATGCTCTTGCGCGGTCAGCCGCATCCTTGTCATCACTGACCAGGTAGAGCACGGCGGTGGCGCCGCAGGAGCGCAGATGGGAAACCGTTTCCACCACAGCCCCGCTAATTTCCTGCAGGACAAAGAGCACAAGTCTTTCCTGCTGCAGAGAGGCTGCGGCAGAAAGGAGCATAGCGTCCATCGAATGGTCTCCATCAAAGGAATAGCCGGAAAGATAGTCGTAAAAAACGCCAAAATCCCGGCTGCCCGAGATGAGATGGGACTGCAGATGCCCGTGGTAAGTCAGGATCCGGACCGGAATGTCATGATCCTCAAAAAAGACCGTCAGCGCGATGGAAATCTCACAAAGCTTGTTTTCCGTGGGAAGATAGTCGCCCGGGTCCTCTTTGCAGCGCTTCGGATCCATGAGGATACAGACGCTGTTTTTTTCTTCTCCCACAGTCTTGCGCACCAGGAGCTTTCCCGCAGAAGCGGTTTGCTTCCAATGGATCCTGCGGATATCATCCCCGGGTTCATACCTTCTGACAAGGGCGTCAGGCTCCGTGGGATGATCCAGCGAGTCTCTGGCCGCAAGGAGCGTTTCATCGATGGATTTTAATGTATCGATTCGGATGATGGCAGGGCAGACGACGATGCGATAGGGCTCTTTGTTGCGAAAGGTGATGGTAAAGAGCTTTAAGGGATCGCGGATGAGGATGCTACGGATGCCCACCTCGTATTCACCTCTGTATTTGCACAGGAGGGAGGTTTCCTTTTCGATGCCGGAAAAGGGGGCCAGCTCATATTCCGTTTCCTCGTCCATGCCGAGAACGGTGGAAAAAGGGGAAAAGAACCGGATGCGGATCCCTGCGTAGGTATAGAAGTCTTCATTTTGCAGGGTGATGTAGAATTTGGAGACGCTGCCTGCGACCACATGCTGCTTGTCCAGGGTCTGGTAGATCTTAAAGCGCAGAAGGACCAGGAGATTGTAAAGGAGGCAGACTGCAGGGAGCAGGGTCATGGCAGCAAAAAAGCCATAGCTAACGGGACCTCCGTAATAGGAGATCCCCACAAGGGACAGGATCCATAATGCGAGTAGAAGGAGGCGTCCTTTCATCGATCATTTCTCCATGGGTACCTTGGCTTTCAGGATCAGTGCAGTGAGGAGTGCGTCTACCTTCTCCCCGGCGATGCGGGCTTCCGGCGTGAGGGTCAGCCTGTGGTGCAGTACCGGCAGGGCTACCGCTTTGATATCATCGGGCTTTACATAGTCCCTGCCCTGCAGATAAGCTTTCGCTTTCGCTGCCCGGACAAGGGCCAGGAGCGCTCTGGGAGAGGCGCCGAGGACGAAACGGGATTCGGCTCTGGTGAGACGAACGATATCATCCGCGTAGGTGATGACTGCATCCGTGACGGATACGGCTGCCGCAGCTGCTTTCAGCTTTTTTATGGCAGTGTTGTCACAAACGGGCTGCATGGTGCGGACGTTTTTTTCCTCCATCTGATTCCGCACCATTTGAACCTCCCGGGCCTGATCCGGATAGCCTATGGCGAGACGCATCATAAAGCGGTCCACGGAGGCTTCCGGCAGAGGATAGGTGCCGATGAATTCGATGGGGTTCTGGGTGGCGATGACCATAAAAGGATCCGGCAGATCATAGGTGCGACCGTCCACGGTGACGCTGCCTTCTTCCATGGCTTCCAGAAGGGCGGCCTGGGTCTTGGGGGAAGTGCGGTTGATTTCGTCAGCCAGAAGGATATGCCGCATGATGGCCCCTTCCCGGTATTCGAAGGCCTGGGTTTTCATGTTGTAAATGCTGACACCGGTCACATCCCCGGGCAGGGTGTCGGGGGTAAACTGGATCCGTCCGAAGGATAGATCCAGAGATCCGGCGAGCGCCTTGGCCAGGGTGGTCTTCCCTACGCCGGGCACGTCTTCGATGAGGATGTGTCCGCCGGAAAGCAGGCAGATCAGGACATTTTCCACCACTTCCTCTTTCCCGATGAAACAGGAGCCGATCTGTTGTTTCAATGCGTCGATCATAGGATTCTCCGGTGTAAAAAGCGGGGCGCCGAAGCGGCATTATATGCCGCCCCCGGTGCTTTGTTATGTGCTGCATTTTATTCGTGCAGGATCTCGATGGATGCCAGGCTTGGGCTGCCGCCTCCGCGGTAGGTCAGGTACAGGGGCAGGGTACCGTTTACGGGAGCACTGAATGCGGTTTCTCCCACGGTCCAGATGTTCTGATTTTCCACCCGGATCTGTCCCAGGACCCCGCCTCCGATGGCAGTGCTGACTTCGAAAGCACCGTTGCAGTATGCCCTGGTCCGGATACGCAGGCCGGTAGCTCCCGCAAAAGCAAAATACTTAAATCCGATGACAGTGCCGTCAGTGATGCCTTTGATATAGGCGGGCTTTTTCTCATCGTCGCTGCCTTCCTGCACCACTCTGGGGCTCATGGGCTCCACGTAGAGCTTCGGCTCCGGGGTAAAGATGTGGCAGGCAATGTAAGCGGGATACTCGCCCTGATCGGACAGGGGGCCGCCGTTTAAGCCGCAGGAAGTGATCTCTGCCTGAGGGATGGCGCCGTCCTCCGTAAAGGAGATGGGCTCCGCACAGCCCTGTCTGGAGAACCAGGTGCCGTTGGTATGTCTGTGGTAGAAGACATACCACTGTCCGCCGATCTCCACAATGCTGCCGTGATTGTTGCCGCCGAAGGCTGCGGGCTTTGTGGGATCCTTGTAAGTGCCGATCCCCAGATCGCAGTTGCTGACGATGACACCACCGTAAGTATACGGCCCCTCGGGGGATTTGGAGGTTGCGTAGCACAGCTCATGCATGACCTCGGAGGAGTAGACGAAGTAGTAGGTATCCCCGTGCTTTCGGATGGAGGAAGCCTCAAAGAAGGCGTGTCCCTCATAGCCGGTTCCTTTGCTGTAGCAGTCTCCGGGAACCACGATGACGGGTGCCTTTTTCACCGTGAGCATGTCACTGCCCAGGAGCGTCAGCATCGCACCGTGTCTGGAAGCATCGCCGTGGCCTGCAAATCCGGTAAAGAGATAGGTGGTATCCCCTTCCGTCAGGACGCCTGGATCGAACTGTGGCTCGTCCCCATCCCGGTCGCCCAGCCGGGTGCCGTCCTCATAATGCACATAGCCGTAGAAAGTATAGGGACCTGCGGGTGTGTCAGCCACCGCCACGGACACCACGCTGACCTGATCCAGCACATAGTAGAGGTAATATCTACCGTCGGGGCCCACCGTTACATCCGGTGCGTAGAGGCACATCCTTCCGTCCGGATTGAAGGGATCCGCGGTCTTAGGGTAAATGACGCCTTCGTATTTCCAGTTGCCGAGGTCATCCACCGGTGCGGACCAGCACACATAGTCGCCGAGACAGAAGGTCTCGCCGCCGTAGAAGTCATGGGAGCCGTAGACATAGACCCGGTCACCGAAGACGTAAGGCTCGCCGTCAGGGACATATTCCCAGGAGGGAAGATAGGGATTGACTGCCTGTTTTTTCGTGTGCTGCCGGATGCCGCCCTCCTTCCGGGGGAGGCTGCCGCAGGGCAGGAACTCCATCTCGTTGGGATCGGCGGGAGAGTAGGGCTTCCAAAGGGGAAGTGCTTTTCCGTCCGGGCCTTCCCCGTTGGGGTTGCCCGTCTTGATGAAATGAACGAAGTAGTCGCTCATCTGCTCTTCCAGATCATGATGTCTGCCGGTGTAGGGACGGTGGCATTTTTCCAGGTTGTGGAAGAAGAACCACAGGTCGCAGGAATGGAACGTGCCGGGGTAGGCATCCCCTGCGTGGCCGTCTCCGGGGATGTCAGGATCGAAGCGGTAGTAGTAGAACTTCCGGTCCATGCCCTTTTTGAGTGCTTCGTCAAAAACGTATTTGACGCTGTTCTCCACCAGATTGTTGCCCTTCATGGTAAATTCGTCGGAGGTATTGCCTGCCATGACGGGCACATCCGGGCAGTCGCCGCCGATCAGGCGCTCCTGGGGATCTCCCTTGCAAAAGATGCCGTCTGCGATGGGGAACATCCTTGGATGCTCCGCCGCAAAAGCGTTATATTTGGACAGGAGCTCGAAGGTTTCGATCTTCCGTGCTTCCTCGATGGAGCTGACGCCGAGAAAGCTTAAGAACTCCGCACCCAGATCCTCTGCCTGAGAGAGGGATTTTGCCTTAAAGATATCCGCTTCGGAATCGGGAATGCGGATGATCCCGCTGAGGATGACCGCGCCCTTGATGATGTGGCGGTTCCCGTCATGGGTCAGCTGGTGCAGTACGCTGGCGCCGCCTGCGCTCTGGCCTGCGATGGTGATGTGCTCCGGATCGCCGCCGAAGGACGCGATGTTCTCATGGACCCAGTGCAGTCCGGCACGCTGGTCCAGGAGGCCGAAATTCGAGGGAGCGTCCGGGTCAGCGGCGGTGAGTTCCTTGTGTGCCAGGAAGCCGAAGACCCCGAGACGGTAGGCGATGCTTACCACCACGATGCCTTTTCTTGCCAGGGCTTCGCCGTTAAACTCCATCTCTGCAGTATAGCCCCACTGAAAAGCGCCGCCATAGTACCACACCAGGACGGGAAGCTTTTCGTCCTTGTTTTTTGCAGGGGTCCAGACGTTCAGATACAGACAGTCCTCGCTGTTTTGGATTCCGGCATCCACATGCCATTCTCTGCAATAAATGTCGGTGCCCAGGCCCGGCTGATCCTGGGCGGAAATGGGGCCGAATGCAAAGGCATCGCGGGTTCCTTCCCAGTCGGGGCAGGGCTGGGGCGCTTTCCATCTGTTTTCTCCCACCGGGGGAGCTGCGAAGGGGATTCCCTTAAATGCGGTGATCCTGGGATCGTTTCCCGGAAGGCCCCGCAGGGCGCCGTTTTTAACCTTGGTTTCTCTCAGCATGGCAACCTCCTGTAAAGATGCATTTGATAGATTGATTATAGTCTTTCAGGCGCGTTTCATAAAAATCAAAATCTGCTGAATTTTGATCAGATTTTTTTACTTTCGGGGTGCTTGGGTAATCGCAAAAATCATTGAAACTTCGAGGGAAAGAAAGTAAAATAACTTTGTATGCAAAGAAGGCAAATGAGCCTGCGACGTTTAACGAAAAGAGCAGATCATGGCGAAATCCAACGATTCGAGGCGCGTGGAGGTCTGCGGGTATTCCTTTGCGGAGCCTGCGGATGCCACCCTGGCCGAGAGTGAGCGCAAGAAAATAGAATACCTGAAGACCCATCTGGACTCCAGGTCCCCGGAAACCGTTCTGGTGCTGTACCGTAAGGCGGTGAACGAGAAGCTGTTCAAAACCCCCGTGGGGATCGAGTTTTTGCGGGAGCTCCAGGATTATCTTATCAACCAGGCGGATTACTCCCCCGAGGAGGTGCCCGCCATTCCTTTGTATTTGTCCTACGCAGATCCGGAGCTGGTGCACCATGAAACGGTGACCCGCAGGGTAAAGCCGCAGGAGGAGAAAGGAAAGAAGATTTCTCCGCTTTTTGTCTCCGTGGTGCTGAATCTGGCACTGGCTGCCGGCGTCGGCGTGATGTTCTGGATCGCATCCACCTCGGACAACCCGAACATCATCAATTACGAAAATGCCGTTACCAACCGCTACTCCTCCTGGGATCAGGAATTGACGCAGCGGGAGGAGACGCTTCGGGAGCGGGAGAGAAATGTCAGGGCGATGGAAGACGCACTGGGGATCGATCTATCGGATATTTCCGAGTGAGATTTTCGGACATTACAGTAACTATCGGCCGTTTGGGCCGTAACGGGAGGCAGCATGGAAAAACTCAAGATTTTGATTGCGGATGACGAAGCCAGAATGCGGAAGCTCTTAAGAGACTTCCTGGAAAAAAGCAATTTTACGGTGATTGAAGCTTCCGACGGCAAGGAAGCGGTGGACACTTTTTTTGAGGAGACCAACAGAGACATCGCACTGGTGGTGCTGGACGTGATGATGCCCCGCATGGACGGGTGGGATGTGTGCCGGGAGATCCGGGAATATTCCAAGGTGCCCATCATCATGCTCACCGCGAGAGGCGAGGAACGGGACGAGCTGAAGGGCTTTTCCCTGGGGGTGGATGAGTATCTGACCAAGCCCGTCAGCCCCAAGATCCTGGTGGCCCGCATCGAAGCGATCCTGCGCCGCTCCAATATGACGGAAGATTCGGAAGTGCTGGAGTGCGGGATCATCCGCGTGGACAAGTCCGCGCACCAGGTGTATGTGGAAGGGGTCCCCGTGGACCTGAGCTTTAAGGAGTTTGAACTTCTGACCTATTTTGTGGAGAACCAGGGCATCGCTCTTTCCAGAGAGAAGATCCTGAACAATGTCTGGGACTATGATTATTTCGGCGAAGCCCGCACCATTGACACCCATGTCAAAAAGCTCCGTTCCAAGCTGGGGGACAAGGCAGGAGAGATGATCAAGACCATTCGCGGAATGGGTTACAAAATGGAGGCGTAGTTTTTCTTGGGTAAGACTGACAGAACTGACAAAAAGAAAAACAAAAAGAACTTCCGGACCTCCATCCGCTTTCAGTTTGCACTGATCTTTACCGCACTCATGGCGGGTGTCGTGGTCCTGTGCATCGCCCTTTGCGGCCTTTTTTTACAGCAGTATTATATTTCCAACAAGACAAAGCTGCTGAAGGATGTGTACCGCAATACCTTGATGAACGGGAATATCAGCGAGTATTCCACGGATACTTTTGAAGAATCCATGCGGCATCTGTCCCATGATTCCAATATTTCCCTGCTGATCGTGGGTTCCGATTCCGAGATCGTCTATTCCTCCGCAGACCGCATGGGTATGGACCGGATCATGATGCACCTCTTCGGATTCCTCCTGGACAAAGAGGGAGAGCCGGCCAGTGACCGGACCATCGAGGTGGCGGATTCCTATGTGATCCGTCGCTCCTATGGCATGGACGGTGGGAATCTGGAGATGGTGGGGCGGCTGAACAACAACGATTCCTTTATCCTGTACACACCGCTGGAGAGCATCCAGGAGAGCACCAATTACGCCATCCGGTTTTTCGCCATGATCGGGTGCATCGGCACTGTCATCGGCGGCATCATCATTTACTGTGTCACACGTTCCGTCACCAAGCCCATCCTGCAGCTTTCCGAGATCTCCAAGCGGATGGTGGACCTGGATTTTGATGCCAGATACACCGGTAAGAAAATGGACGAGATTGGCCTTTTGGGCGACAATATGAACCTTCTGTCGGAATCCCTGGAGCATTCCATCTCGGATCTGAAGACGGCGAACCTGGAGTTGCAGCGGGATATCGAGAAGAAGGAAAAACTGGACGAGATGCGCCGGGACTTTATCGCAGGCATTTCCCATGAGCTGAAAACCCCCATCGCCCTGATCTCCGGGTATGCGGAAGGGCTGAAGGAGGGGATCTCCGACGATCCCGAGAGCAGGGATTTTTACCTGGATGTGATCCTGGACGAAGCGTCCAAGATGGACCGGATGGTGAAAAATCTCCTGATCCTGAATCAACTGGAGAGCGGAGATGAGATGATCACTCTGGAGCGCTTTGACATTGCTGAGCTCATTGACGGGTTCCTGTTAGGCGCAAGGTTTTTGCCGGATCAGGACGAGATTTCGGTTTCCTTCGAGCACGAAGGGCCCGTGTATGTCTGGGGCGATGAGTTCCGTGCGGAACAGGTCTTTACCAATTTCTATTCCAACGCCGTCCACTATTGCAAGGAAACGGCGAGCGGAGAAAAGTATATCCGTATCTTAACGGCCCTTCGCGGGGATGTGCAGCGGATCTCCATTTTCAATACGGGTGATCCCATCCCGGAGGAATCACTGGAGCGGCTCTGGGATAAATTCTATAAGGTGGACAAGGCGCGGAGCCGCGCGTATGGCGGCAGCGGCGTCGGACTTTCCATCGTGAAGGCCATTCAGGATTCCCTCCATCAGGGATATGGAGTGATCAATCATGACAATGGTGTCGAATTCTGGTTCGAACTTTCCGCAAAATGATCTGTGCGGAAAGAGAAATATATGCCCGCAGCACTTGAGGAATCACACAAGCGGGCAGGGAGGCAGTCAATGCGTTTTACAACGGTTCGTGAACAATTGGAGTATGAGCTTTCCTTTCTGAGAAAGGATACGTTGGATCCGGATTTCGTCGGATATCTGGACATGACGAAAAAGCAGCTGGCGGATACCCCGGAGGAGGCGGTTTCCGATCTGCGGCTGAAGGTCATAAAGAACTATCAGAAATACTGTTCCGTCATGGCACAGAAGGGCGTGCAGCTAGATGCCCGCTATGCCATCGCCATCTATGGAGAGGATCAGCCCGAGGTAGGGCCTGCACCGCTGTATTCCAATGAGCCGGAAGAAGAGCAGCCGGCAGCTGCGCAGGCAGCGCCTGTATCCACTGAAGCTGTAGCGGCGTCCGATGCGCTCGCTGCCGAAACAACTCCTATACCGTCTCCGGTGTTGGGAAATGCATCTGTGGATGCTACAGCGTCTGTGCCCACACCCGTGGCACCACCGGCCTCTGCGCCCGCACCGGCCTCTGCGCCTGCACC
>JAILAF010000030.1 GCA_024681775.1 Lachnospiraceae bacterium | reverse complement strand
GGTAGTTTACCGGTAATTTGATCCTGATATCTTACTCCGAAGAAAACCGCAAAGCCTGTCATCACAGCAAGACCGCATAATACCACGGCCTTTCCGTGCTTTTTCTTATCACTTTTCTTTTCAGAAGATGACGTTTTCGCTTGAGGCTTAGATGTAGCGGTTTTCGTTCTCTGAGATAATTCATTCTCACGGATAAGCTGAGCCTTGTCCGAATCAACCAGGGTATTGATCAGAGCATTCTTGAACGCCGTCGGATTACTGAATCTTTTTTTCGGATCAGGATGGCATGCCGTAAGAATAACACTTGCCAACATGGAAGGAGCTTCACAAGGCGGCGGTAATAATTCTCCATCCAACCGTTTGCGCAAAGCTTCGCTCCGCTCTTGGGGCGTAAGAATCTGTTTCCCGGGATCAAGAAACGGAAGGCGCTTTTTGTTTAAAAAGAAATACAGCACCAATCCCAGCGAATAAATGTCTACTGTTGCATCGTATTCCTTACTGCGCTCAACCTCCGGTGCCATGTAGTTGTATGTTCCCTTCATCGACAAACTGCCGGAAAAGTTCTCCATACTCCTGGCGATCCCAAAATCTCCCAGTTTGTAGTCTCCAAAGGAATTAACAAAGATATTCTCAGGCTTAATATCTCTATGGATCACGCCTTTTTGAGCACAGATCTCCAATGCACTGCATAGATCAGTACCCATTTTTACCACTTCGTCTGTAGACAGATTCTTGTCAGATACGAATTTGGCAAGTGGAGTGAGCAACTCCATTCGGATATAGATTTCCCAACCGATTCCTTCAGATTTTTCAATCACCTTATAATCTTCGACACTTACAATATTCTGAGTGCCTTTGAAGGTTTCCATCAATTGGATTTCATTAACAAAATCCGTCACCTGTCCTTCCAAAACCGTTTTTGATTCCTGATCAGACATTCCTTCCATGCGAAGCGTATCCAGTTCGGAATCTGCTTGCGGAATGTGAATTACTTTTATAGCAGCTTTGCTCTCTACCTGATGGTCAGATCTAACCGCTTCGTATACTTCACCGAATGATCCTTTCCCAATCAGTCTGACAATCTCCCACTCAGGCCATACGGTCTTAATCTTCTCGTTCATATCCATCCCCAACCTCCGGTATATTACGCACCTTTACTTTCTTTTCATTCTCTTACCATTACAAAAAACACGGCACAAAATGAGCGTAATATTATCTCTGCCCCCTTTTTCCAATGCATACTCCATCAAGCGATGGCCCGCAGTTTCAAAAGGAAGCTCCCCTATAACATTCTCCATCAATTCCACAGGGACCATATCCGTTAATCCGTCAGAGCACAATAAATAAATATCTCCATCAACAATTCGTTTTTTCGCAATATACGGTTCCGGACTATTCCCCGAACATGGATATCCCAAATATTGCGTCAGCGGTGGCTTTACACCATAAGGCGCCGGTGAAATGTGATCAACAGAAATCTGAAGCAATTTATCATTTGAAAATTGAAATGCTTTAGAATCGCCCAGATTTAAGATCCCGATATCTTTTTTCCCAAAGCCTAAGAGAACCGCTGTTGTTCCTATAGATGCTAAGCCGTTCTTTTGTGCGTATTCATAAATGCTCTGATTAGAAGAAATAGCAATATCCTCAAGCAAAGGAAGAGTTTCTTTCTTTTTCTTACAGGCTGATGCAATACTCTTCACTGCAAGCAATGCTGCTATCTCTCCCTGTTCCTCTCCTCCCATTCCGTCAAAAACACCAAAAATCTGTGTTTCGCTTCCTAAGGGAACACATCCGGAAATCATTCCTTTACAGGAATCAAAACCCGGTCGATCAGCCTCTGAAGATATATCAAATTCAGGATTATAGATTCTTCCTTCGCATATATAATTGTCCTGATTGACAGACCTGCATTTTCCAACATGGCTGAGACACAGATACTCTACCAAAAAGCTCATCGGTTCACCTCCATCTCTGCCCCATACTCTACTACTCAAAGAGATCATTTCTGTAGTTTAGCTTTTACACCACGTTTTTTTGCACACAAAAAGGCCTCCGGCGGCAAGAATAGTCAATTCTCGCGCACGGCGGCCTATCCATAATCATAGATATATAAGTGAAAAAGGTTACACTAACGCTTGCTTGCTTGCTTGCTTGCTTGCTTGCTTGCTTGCTTGCTTGCTTGCTTGCTTGCTTGCTTGCTTGCTTGCTTGCTTGCTTGCTTGCTTGCTTGCTTAACGCTAGTCCTTTCCTTCATTTTAGTCAAGTCCTCCGAAAGATATTTGTAAATATTATACACCATTTTATCTCATTTTAGAAATCTTGAAATACAGTACAAATTATTCGGATTTATATTTTTTCAAAATCTTTCTTGCATACCTTCTACATATATGCTAACATTCTTTCATTCGTAAAGTGACTTGATGTTTTATCTTCCCTTTTCATTCGACGGATCGTCGAAGTCATTCCAGAATGATGAATCTCCCGTATTCCCGCTTTATCCGGTTGATTTTGCTATTTTTTCGACTTTTCAGTATAATGAATTTGGAGATGATACACAGCCACAGAAAGGAGGAACACCATGGCTACAAGCACTTTTGAAAGAAAAATAGAGATTACCAGCCCGGATGCCCTCGAGAGGCTGGCTGAAGTGATGAATTCCGAAACACCGAAGAAACCGTTGTCGGAACATCCTTACGGAACTACAGAAAGAGAAAGGAGTGAAGACCTATTAAAACAGTGGTTATCCCACTCAAAGCATTGATAGACAGTTTGGAGGACAACAACGCTCTATCACAGTTGCTGTCCTCCTTTTCTTGTTCACCGGATCCGGACATTGAACACTTTCTTCGCCATCGGGCGGTGGAGTTTGAAAGTCTTTCAAAGGCAAGGACTTACCTGATTTTTGATGAAGATGATCTAAAGAACGGCACCTCAAATCCCCTGATTTACGGATATGTTTCTCTAGCTCTGAAAATTCTTTCCGTCCCAGATACGGTATCCATCAGGATGCGCAAAGAACTGGACGGTTTCAACGCCAAAATTCATGGCCAAGTAATCAACGATTTTCCCTGCTATCTCATCGGACAACTTTCCAAAAACACAGATGTGAAAAACAATCCCATTTCCGGCAGCACCATTCTCGGCATTGCGTTTGATATTATAGCTTCCGCATCGGAAGCAGTCGGTGGCCGGTATATGATGATTGAGTGCCACAATGAAGAGAAATTACTGAAGTTCTACAAAGATCATTCTTTCAAAGAAATTGACAGGATTCCTGACAATGACATTCCAATGGTTCAGATGATCCGGAAGATTTAAGCTTACTCTGTATTTCCGTCAGCCTCTCACACACAAGAAGAAAGCCTTACCGCTCCATATAACAGAGGCGGTAAGGCTTTCTAACATTTTTACCTATTCATTTCCAAATCAACTGAACAATCTCAGTCGTTTGCCAGAAGCAGCATCAGGTCGTTGGAGCGGATGATGAACTTGGTCATGTCCTCCGGAGACAGGGGTGCCTGCTGGAGCTTTGCCAGGTCGTAGAGTTGCTCGCAGATCATGCGGGTATGCTCGGAATCCTGATGCTCCACCACATACTGGACCAGAGGATGATTGGCATTGAGGATCAGGGTCTCGCCCTCGCTGCCGAAGGCGCCCAGATCCATGCCCTGGGATGCGTACATCTTCATCATGTCCTGCATCCTGCGGGTCTCCTCGGAGAGGGTGAGGAGGGAAGCGATCTTCTTGTTCTTCAGCTTCTCCACCTTCACTTCCAGCTGCTCTTTCTTCAGCGCCTTCTTCATGATCTCCTTAACGATGCCTGCCTGGCTTTCCAGCTCCTCCTGCACCTTCTTGGAGGTCTTGCTCTTCATGGAATCTGTGACATCCGCATCGATGCGCAGGAACTTCACACCCTCGTTCTTGCCCTCCAGGTGCTGCACGAAGGGCTGATCGATGTTGTGGGTGAGGATCACGGCGTCCATCTTTGCCTGACGGAACATGGCGATATACTGGCTCTGCTGCTGCTCGTCAGTGACGTAGTAGATGGTCTTCTCCTTCTTCTCCTCTTCGGCGTCATCTCCTTCGTCCTTGCCGGTGCCCCCTTCGTCCACTACCTCGGCTTCCACCTCGTTGCCGTTCTCATCCACTGCCTTCTCGGCGCCTTCCTCCTCGGTATCGATGGGCTTGGTCTCCAGGCACTCAGGCAGGGTCAGATACTTGCCGTCCAGGTTCTTGAAGAGGATGTAATCGTTCATCTTCTCCGCGAACTTCTCATCCCGGAGATAACCGTACTTGATGAAGGGAGCGATATCGTCCCAGTACTTCTCGTACTCTTCCTTCTCGGTCTTGCACATGCCGGAGAGCTTGTCCGCCACCTTTTTGGTGATGTACTCGGAGATCTTTGTGACAAATCCGTCATTTTGCAATGCGGAACGGGATACGTTCAGAGGCAGATCCGGACAGTCGATGACACCCTTGAGCAGGAGCAGGAACTCCGGGATCACTTCCTTGATGTTGTCCGCAATGAAGACCTGATTGTTGTAGAGCTTGATGGTGCCCTCGATGGACTCGTACTCCATATTGATCTTCGGGAAGTACAGGATACCTTTCAGGTTGAAGGGATAGTCCATGTTCAGATGAATCCAGAACAGGGGCTCCTTGTAATCCTGAAAGACCTTGCGATAGAAGGCCAGGTACTCTTCTTTCGTGCATTCGGAAGGAGACTTGGTCCAGAGGGGATGGATCTCGTTCATGAGCTCGGGGCGCTTTTTGATCTTAAGCTTTTCCTCGCCCACGGTCTCGGTGGTGCCGTCTTCCTTTGTCTTCGTGGTGGGATGGATCTCCTCCACCACCGTATCGTCCGCGGTCAGCTCCTCGGGCTTAATGATCTGGGTCTCGTCAGTGTCCTTCTTGCTCAGGTAGATCTCGGTGGGCATAAAGGAGCAATACTTTTTCACCACCTCACGGGCTCTGTACTCGTTGCAGAACTCCAGGCAGTCCTCGTTCACGGAAAGGGTGATGGTGGTACCGACCTCGGTCCTGTCCCCGTCCTCCATGGAATAGGTGGTGCCGCCGTCGCAGGTCCAGTGGACGGCCTTCGCACCCTTCTGATAGCTCAGAGTATCGATGGACACCTCATCCGCCACCATGAATGCGGAATAGAAGCCCAGTCCGAAATGACCGATGATCTGGTCGGAGTTGGACTTATCCTTGTACTTCTCAATGAAATCCGTAGCGCCGGAAAAAGCGATCTTGGTGATGTACTCCTCCACCTCGTCCGCCGTCATGCCCAGGCCGTTATCAGAGATCTGAATGGTCTTGGCCGTAGGGTCCACCACCACATCGATGCGGCCCTGAAAGCCGTCGGGGAGGGTGTACTCTCCCATCATATCCAGCTTCTTTAACTTCGTAACGGCATCGCAGCCGTTGGAGATCAGCTCTCTGTAAAAAATGTCATGGTCGGAATACAACCACTTTTTGATGATCGGAAAAATGTTTTCGCTGTCAATGGACAAATTTCCCTGTTTTCCCATACTGTTACCTTCCTTTCGGCCCGTAAATGCGGCCTGCTTTCTTTCAACAGCTTTAAGTTTATGACTGAGGATAAAGAAAGTCAAGAAAAAATTAGCACTCATTTGAAATGAGTGCTAACAACACAGGAAAGGCCGTTATTTTCAAGGGAAATGAACAAGGAAAGATTTCAAACAATATAGGGAGCGCACCGCCGCGCCGGCCTTAAGCACGACGGTGCTGCAGAGGAAAGCGGAATAAGCTGCTATTTTTATCGGCGCCGTCCCGAAGCAGGGGCGACAGAGCAGCATGAAGGGCATAGGCGTTGACCAGCAGAGCACCGATCCAGGCTGCGATCTCGGCATATGCCGTTGCCCGGAATCCGAGACGCCCCATCAGGAAGGAAATCGCAAAGATCCTGAGGAACATCTCCAATACTCCGGAAAGCATGGGAAGCATGGGCTTTCCCATTCCCTGGACGCCGTTTCGTACCACAAAAAGAGCGTCAACGCAAAACATCATGATCCCGCATCTGGGCAGAAACTCACAAACCAGAGCGATCTGTTCCCTGCCGCTAAGTAGTACCCCCGCAAGGCGGTCAGGGAAAAGCACCATAGCAGTACCCAGGATCAGGTAAGAAGTACCCGCGATGCCCAGACAGACGAACAGCCCGTCGCGGATCCTCCGATATTCTCCTGCCCCATAATTCTGGCTTGTATATGCCGACATGGCATTCCCGGCTGTTGAAGCGGGATTCATGAACAGATTAAGGTATTTGCTGCATGCAGCGTAGGCTGCGGTGTAAACGACACCGTACCCGTTGACAAAATACTGGACCACCATGCAGCCGATGGCCGTAACGGAATTCATAAATGCCATAGGAAGACCGTTCTTCAGAAGGTCTGCCCGGATGGATCCGTTGTCCTTGAAATCCGCCAGGGAAAGGCGGACGAAGGGGATCTTTCTGAGCCTGTCCAGACAGATGAGGGAAGATACCACCTGCGAGATGATGGTGGCAATGGCAACCCCCTCCACCCCGGTATGCATCAGGAAGATAAAGACGCTGTTCAGGGAAAGGTTCACCACGGAGGAGATCACGATGGCCCGCAGCGGGGTCTTGCTGTCTCCCAGTGCCCGCAGCACGGAAGCTGCGATATTGTAGCAGATATTGGTAGCCAGTCCGCCGAAGATGATATGGCCGTAGCGGAGGCTGTCCGCAAAAATCAGCTCATCGGTCTGCAGCAGGCGCAGCGCCTGGGGCAGGAAGGTAACGCTGAAAGCGGAAAGCAGGATGGCCAGGAAGGTTCCGATCTCAATGATGGAAGCGATGGTGGAACGGAGTCTCGGCATATTGCCGGCGCCGTAGCTCTGGGCTACCAGCACGCCAAAGCCGTTGGCCAGGCCAAAGGAAAAGCCCACGATCAGGAAAAAGAGGGAACCCATGTTTCCGACAGCGGCCAGAGCATTGTCTCCAAGACCCTTGCCCACGATCCAGGTATCCGCAAAATTGTAAAACTGCTGAAGCATACTGGTCATCAGAAGCGGCCAGTAAAACGATAAGATCAGTTTCAGGGGAATGCCCTTGGTAAAATCCGTCTCGCGACTCTTAACCTGACTCATATTTCCTCCGTGTCGGCACTCTTGTTCCGGCGGCTGCGGCGACTCCGCAGCGATGCTTTTTTCCTTGTTTACGACAGTCATTTTAGGGCGGCAAACGGTGGAATGGAATCATATTATTGTTGTGTTTTGCCCGATTTTTGCTATGATAAAGGTATGAATACCATCAACAAGGAACAAATCCCATTTGATGCCGTCTCCTCCGTTTCTTTCACGGATTCTCAGGCTCCGGAGGCCTTCCCGCCCCACTGGCACAACGCTGCGGAATTTACCCTGGCCCTGAAGGACGGCTGCAGATATCGCATCGGTAACGTGCTCTACGAACTGAATGCAGGAGATGTACTGCTTGTGTGGCCCCAGCAGGTCCATGAGACGGTCCGCGTCCCCAAAGACGGCGCCGTCTTTATTCAGTTTGCCGCTTCCATCCTGGAGAACAATTTGGACCTGGTGTCTCTTTCCGGATTTTTGTTCGACTGCCACCATCTTTCGGCCAGGACAGATCCAAAGCTTACAAAGCTCATTGCGGATAAGATCTATGAGATCCGGGACATTCACAACTCCGCGGATCCGCTGGCGGAGACCGGCTGTAAGCTCAGCATCTATCAGATCCTGATGGCGGTGGGAAATCATGTGATAGACGCCCGGAAGGATGACCCCCTCTTTACCCAGTCAGCGGGAACGGGACAGCGCTACATCCACTCCGCCTGCACCTATATTTCGGAGAATTACGCCGAGAATCTGACCCAGGCACAGGTGGCGGAAAAGGTGGGCCTGAGCACCTTCTATTTTTCCAAGCTCTTCAAGCAGTATATGCACGTTTCCTTCCCGGCATACCTCTCGGGGATCCGGGTGAAAAAGGCGGCGGCGCTTTTGCTGGATGAAAATCTGACCATCACGGAATGTGCATTCATGGCGGGCTTCCAGTCCACCACGGCCTTCAATAAGGCCTTCCACGATATCACCGGGTACGCTCCCAGAGATTACAGGAAGCTGTACCGGTAGAGCTGCGGCGCGGACTGCCGGGGTGCAGGCTGTGGTTCCCCGCCAGGCTCCCTTTGGCCATTCCAGCACATAAAATACCCGGAGAGACCGGCACGGATCCGTTCTCTCCGGGTATTTGTTTGGAATCCGAACGGGATCCCTGCGCGGATCCGCACCGGCGCAGCCGTCCTCCATCCGGGATCCGCATCCGCGTCTCCGCTCCTCAATCCAGGATCTCCGAAGCCTCCTTCAGGAGATCGATGATGGGCAGATGCTGGGGGCATACCCGCTCGCACTGACCGCAGGCCACGCATGCGGAAGCTCTGCCGGACCGTCCCACCAGCCCGTTGTAGAAGTTCTTGGACCGCCAGTCGCCGGGGTAGCGCCGCAGGGTATTGATGGTGCGGAACACATCCGGGATGCTGATCTTCATGGGGCATCCGGGGGTGCAATATCTGCAGGCCGTGCAGCCGATCTGAGGAATGCAGAGAAAATCGTCCGTTACCTTGTCGATGATGGCCATCTCCTCCTCGGTCACAGGCTCAAAATCCGTAAAGGTGGCGATGTTGTCATTCACCTGTTCTTCGTTGGACATACCGGAAAGGACCGTCATAACGCCGGGGAGGGATGCCACGTAGCGCAGCGCCCAGGAGGCAACGCTTGCCTCGGGTCTCGCCGCCTTAAAGCGGGCATTGAACTCCTCACCCAGATCCGCCAGCATGCCACCTCTGACAGGCTCCATAACGATGATGGGGATGTTCCTTTCGTGCAGGATATTGTAAAGCTTCTCCGACTGCACCACGGGATTGGTACGATCCAGATAGTTTAACTGGATCTGCACAAACTCCACCTCCGGATGAGCGTCCAGGATGGTCTCCAAAAGCTCCGGCGTGCCGTGGAAGGAGAATCCGAAATGCCGGATCTTCCCCTCTTCTTTCCTTTTTACACCCCAGGAAAAACAGTCATATTTGACGTAAGTGTCATAATTGTGTCCGTCCTCGATGGAATGGAGCAGATAGTAGTCAAAATAGTCCACGCCGGCCCGCTCCAGCTGTTCCGCAAAGACGCGCTCGATGTCACTCTCCTGCTTTAATTCCCAGGCGGGAAGCTTGGTGGCGATCATATAGCTGTCCCTGGGATAGCGCTTCACCAGCGCCTCTCTGGCTGCCACCTCGGACCTGCCCCCATGATACACATAAGCGGTATCAAAATAGTGGTAGTCCATCTCCATATAGTGATCCACCATGGAACAGACCTGCTCCATGTCGATGACCCCGTCCTTCTCCGGCAAACGCATGAGGCCAAATCCCAGCTTCGGCATTTTACTCAGATCGATACTCATAGATACCTCCTTTTAAAACACCCCAAAAGAATCCCTACAATGATACCCTACCGAAACCGGCGAAAAATTACCAGCAAAATTTTATCAATAATTGCCCGCTTTTTGGCACGTCCCGACCTTGAAACCGGGAAACCGGGCGCCTATAATGAAGTGGTTGTTAATGAATGAACAGGGAGGCGTGCTTCTTATGGAGGAAACCATCAAGCTCCGGATCCATCCGGATTACCCTTATGTCTACGAGACTCATCTGCACACTTCCGAGGCCAGTGCCTGCGGGAAAAGCCCCGGTAAGGAAATGGCGAGAGCCTGCAAGGAAGCGGGCTATACCGGGATCTTTGTAACGGACCATTTCGTCTACGGCAATACGAGGATCGACCGCTCCCTTCCCTGGACAGAGTGGGTGGAAGGCTTCTGCAGCGGATTTGAAGCCGCAAAGGAAGAAGGCGACCGCATCGGTCTCCAGGTATTTTTCGGCTGGGAATCCTGCTACAAGGGAACGGAATTCCTGATCTACGGACTGAGCAAGGAATGGCTCCTGGCACACCCGGAAGTAAGGGACTGCACCATCCAGGAGCAGTACCGGCTGGTGCATCAGGGCGGCGGTATGGTGGTTCATTGCCACCCCTACCGGATGGAACCCTACATCCCGGAGGTCCGTCTCTTCCCCCAGTGGGAGGACGCCGCGGAAACCGTCAACGCCACCCATGTCTCCGTCCGGAGCATGTCCCACAACGATCCGGAATTTGATGCGAAGGCCCATGCCTACTCCGAGGAAAACCACCTGCCCCGGACTGCCGGATCCGACATTCATGTCACAAAACTCCTCTTCGGCGGCATGGCCTTTTCCCACAGGCTGGAAACGCCCGCCGATTACATCAAGGCAGTGCGGAGCCGTGAGCAG
>JAILAF010000015.1 GCA_024681775.1 Lachnospiraceae bacterium | reverse complement strand
CGCGTTTGGGCTAATCTCCATGTCAGACTATTACGCCGAAAGGCAAGTCACTTGTTAAGTTGATTGAACCGCCGTGTACCGAACGGTACGCACGGTGGTGTGAGAGGTCGGCGGCCTCACGGCCGCCTCCTACTCGATTATTTTTTTCGGCACTTTTTGCCTTCTTTTTTCCCCTCTTTCCCCTTTATCCGACCTGCAAACTATGCTAAAATGGATTAGTTAGTAAAAATGGGGTGTACTGCGTAATGACGGAAGATAACCTTTTTATGCCACAGGAAGAACTGCAGCACCTGCTGGACCGTTTTGCCTCCGTTGCGGGGCTGAGCCTGGTCCTTCTGGATGATGCCTGCAGACAGATGACAAATGTCAGTATCTGTCCCGGTGAGAGTGACTCCATCGGGCAGCTCTTGAATACGGAATACCTTCAGAATCTGCTGAACAATGTGGGCGAGGGCTCGGTGGAGGACCTGCTGGTGGAGACCCTGGAGACGGGGGACGGCGGCGAGGTCCGGCTGGCTGTCATGAGCCTGCGCTGTGACGGCAGAGTTTTGGCGTATTTTGTCTGCGTGGGACGGGAGAATCTCCCCCTGCACGAGTTCATGGAGCAGGTGGATCTGCTGCAGGGACTGGCGAAAGCCTATGCCGACGCCCTCTACGAAGCCGAGGGCAGCCGTGTGGAGAATTTCCGGGTACAGGATGCCAGGGAAGAGCGGGATCAGCTGGTCCGCACCCTGGAGGCGACGAAGAATATCCTGCAGCTCCTGGACAGCGGTGCCCGCTCCGAGCAGGTCATCCACCAATGGCTGGAGATCGTCACGGGCTACCTGCATCTGGACCATTCCCAGGTCTATCGCCTGAACGGCGACGGCACCATGGATGTCATGGTAGAGGCCTCCGCCTTCGGGCTGAGCTCTCCCTTCGAGAAAAAGACGGGCCTGCCCGCCAGACCCCTTTTGGATACCCAGGTTCCTCTGGTCCTGAGCTCCGATCTGCTGTCTGCGGATGATTACAGCGCCGTTACCGACCTGGGACTCCGGGCAGTGATGGTGTTTCCCCTGCTTTCCGCGCCGGGAGGCGACGGGAATCTGGTGGCCAGCCTGGATTACATTACGGAAAACCGCACCTGGACCGGTGCGGAGGTAAAGTTTGCCGCCGATGCCGCCAGAGTGCTGCAGAGCATCCTGGTGGGGCGGATCCACAGAAGCTCCGTCACGGAGTCTTTGAGGGCGCTGGAGGACATCCTGAACAATGTGGGATGCAGCGTCTATCTCATCAATCGCAAGACCGGCAAGCCCCTCTTTGTGAACCGGATGCTGGAGGATACCTTCGAGGAGGAATGGCGGAGCGGCAAGCTCCGTGAGCTGGTGCGGAAGGGGAATTTCAAGAACCCGGACAACGGCTCCTTTGAGATCTTCTACCCCGAGCGGCAGCGCTGGTACGATCTGATCTATAAACAGCTGGAGTGGGTGGACGGCTCCGACGCCACCATGTACTCCCTCTATGACATCACCGACAGACGCCTCTATCAGCGGCAGATCGAGCAGCAGGCCTTCACCGATTTCCTGACGGGCCTCTACAACCGCATGTGCTGCGAGCGTGATCTGGCGAAGCTCATCGACGAGGCGAAAAAGAACAACACCAGAGGCGCTCTGGTTTACCTGGACCTGGACAATTTCAAACACATCAATGACGGACTGGGGCACCAGTACGGTGACATCCTGCTGAAGGCCGTTTCAGGCAATCTCGCTTCCATTGACGGTCTCCAGGAGCATTGCTACCGCATGGGCGGTGACGAGTTCGTCCTGCTGGTATCGCCGGAGGCTTACCGGGACTTCGGCAGGATCATGGAGGAGATCGAGCAGGTCTTTGCCCAGCCCTACAAGCTGAAGGATTCCGACTACTATTGCACCTCCAGTATCGGTACCGTCATCTATCCCGATCTGGGTGATACGGTGTCCGAGCTGATCCAGAAGGCGGACATCGCCATGTATGAGGCGAAAAAATCCGGCAAGAATCGCCGGGCCGACTATGTGGAGGGACAGGATTCCGACGCCGGCAAGCGCCTGAACATGGAGAAGAACATGCGCGATGCGGAGGAGCGGGATTACGAGGAATTCGTGGTCTACTTCCAGCCCATCGTCACCATGGAAAACGGCGTGGAGACCTGTGCCGGAGCGGAGGCGCTGGTCCGCTGGAACAGCTCCAAGCTGGGTTTCATCCCCCCTTCGGATTTCATCCCGCTGGCGGAGTACCTGGGACTCATCAATCCCATCGGCAACCATGTGCTGCTGGAGGCGCTCCAGGCGTGCAAGCACTGGAACGATCACGGCCATCCTCACATGAAGGTCAATGTGAACCTCTCCGTGGTGCAGCTCCTGCAGAACGACATCGTGGAGTGCGTGGAGAAAGCGCTGAAGGAGACCGGCCTGTCCCCCGCCAACCTCACACTGGAGGTGACGGAGAGCCTGGCCATCAACGACATGCCCCGCATGCAGGGGATCCTGAGCCGCATCAAGAAGCTGGGCGTTTCCATCGCCCTGGACGATTTCGGCACCGGGTATTCCTCCCTGAATCACATCCGGGAGATCCCCTTCGACATCATCAAGGTGGATCAGTGCTTCGTCCAGAACCTGGCGGAGGACGCCTACTCCCAGAGCTTCGTCAAGATGGTGGCGGAGCTGGCGGACACCATTGGCGTGAACATCTGCGTGGAGGGCATCGAGACGGCAGAGCAATTGGCGGTGGTTCGGGATATGAAAGTCAAATACATCCAGGGCTACTACTACGACAGACCCATGAAACGCAGCGAGTTTGAAGCCAAGTATATGTAATATAAGGGGACCAAGGTCAAAATTCGAATCAAGCTTGCTTGGATGAGGATTTTGAATTTGGGACCCGCGAAATAAAAAACGATCGAATAAAGGAGTACTCCACATGAACAACATGAGAGACGAACTGACAGGCAACGCCTATCCCGGAAGAGGGATCCTGCTGGGCCTCACCCCCTCGGGAAAGGAAGCGGTAGCGGCCTATTTCATTATGGGGCGCAGCAGTAACAGCCGCAACAGGATCTTTGTCACCGAGGGCGACGGTATCCGCACGGAAGCCTACGACCCTTCCAAACTGGAGGATCCCAGCCTCATCATTTACGCTCCGGTCCGCGTCCTTAGAAATGACACCATCGTCACAAACGGCGACCAGACCGATACCGTTTATGAGGGACTGCAGAAGGGCCTGACCTTTGAGCAGAGCCTGCGCAGCAGGGAGTTTGAGCCCGACGGCCCCAACTACACTCCCAGGATCAGCGGCCTCATGCATGTGGAGGGCGGCAGATATGATTACACCCTCTCCATCCTGAAGAGCAATGACGGGGATCCTTCCTCCTGCCAGCGTTTTACCTACGCTTATGAGAATCCCAAGGCAGGCTGCGGTCACTTCATCCACACCTATGAGCACGACGGCAATCCCCTGCCCAGCTACCGCGGAGAGCCCACTCCCGTTTCCGTGGAGGAGGATATGGATGCCTTCACGGAGCTCCTCTGGGAGAGCCTGAATGCGGACAACAAGGTATCCCTCTTCGTGCGGTACATCAACATCGCCGACGGCAGCACCCGCACCCGCATCGTCAACCGCAACAAGTAATGCCCCGGTATACAAAAAGAGATCAGAAGTATTGAGGATTTGCATCAGCGGATTCTCATCTTGTAGGAGGAAAAAATGAGCGAACTGGAAATCCAATTAAAGTATGGCTGCAACCCCAATCAGAAGCCTTCCCGCATCTACATGGAGGATGGCTCCGAGCTTCCCGTCACGGTCCTGAACGGCCGTCCCGGCTACATCAATTTCCTGGATGCCTTCAACGGCTGGCAGCTGGTGAAGGAGCTGAAGGAAGCCACCGGCCTCCCCGCAGCCACTTCTTTTAAGCATGTTTCCCCTGCGGGCGCCGCAGTGGGTCTGCCCCTTTCCGACACCCTGGCGAAGATCTACTGGGTGGACGATCTGGGAGAGCTTACCCCGCTGGCCGCCGCTTATGCGAGAGCGAGAGGCGCCGACCGCATGAGCTCCTTCGGCGATTTCATCGCGCTGTCCGATGTCTGCGACGAGTGCACCGCACGCCTTATCAAGCGCGAGGTCTCCGACGGTGTCATCGCTCCCGGGTATACCCCCGAGGCGCTGGCGCTCCTGAAGGAGAAAAAGAAGGGCGCTTACAACATCCTGCAGATGGATGAGAGCTATGTTCCCAATCCACTGGAGAAGAAGCAGGTCTACGGCATCACCTTCGAGCAGGGCAGAAACGAGCTGGATGTGAACAGCGGCCTGCTGGACAACATCGTCACCGTGGAGAAGAACGTTCCCGCGGATGCGGCCCGCGATATGAAGATCGCCCTCATCGTCTTAAAGTACACCCAGTCCAATTCCGTCTGCTACGTGAAGGACGGTCAGGCCATCGGCATCGGTGCGGGACAGCAGTCCCGGATCCATTGCACCAGACTGGCGGGATCCAAGGCGGACAACTGGTTCCTGCGTCAGTCCCCCCAGGTCATGGGCCTGCAGTTCGTGGACGGTCTGGGCAGAGCCAACAGAGACAATGCCATCGACGTCTACATGGGCGACGAGTATGAGGACATCCTGGCAGAGGGCGTGTGGCAGCAGGCCTTCAAGGTAAAGCCCGCCGTCTTCACCAGAGAGGAAAAGAGAGCATGGCTGGATCAGCTGACGGGTGTGACCCTGGGATCCGACGCCTTCTTCCCCTTCTCCGACAATGTGGAGAGAGCCCGCAAGAGCGGCGTAAAGTACATCGCGCAGCCCGGAGGATCCGTTCGTGATGACGAGGTCATCGCATGTGCGGACAGACACGGCATGGTGATGGCATTTACCGGCATCCGCCTGTTCCACCATTAAGTTTTTGACAGCGACAGAAAAAGCACAGAGAGGAAGACATATTTATGTGTGAGGAAGACAAGAAAGCCAGACATTTTATAGAGCGGGAGATCGACAAGGATCTCGCGGAGGGTGTGTATGATCATGTGCAGACCCGGTTCCCTCCCGAGCCCAACGGCTATCTTCACATCGGCCACGCCAAGAGCATTCTCTTAAACTACGGCATGGCACAGGAGTACGGCGGCAAGTTCAACCTTCGCTTTGATGACACCAATCCCACCAAGGAGCGGACCGAGTTTGTGGACTCCATCAAGGCGGATGTGAAGTGGCTGGGCGCCGACTGGGAGGACAGACTCTTTTTCGCCTCCGATTATTTCCGGCAGATGTACGAAGGCGCCGTAAAGCTGATCAAAAAGGGCAAGGCTTATGTCTCCGATCTGACCGCGGATCAGATCCGCGAGTACCGCGGTTCCTTTGAGGAGCCGGGCAAAAACGATCCGAACCGTGACCGCAGCGTGGAGGAAAACCTGCAGCTCTTCGAGGAGATGAAGGAAGGGAAATACGCCGACGGCGAGAAGGTGCTGCGGGCGAAGATCGACATGGCATCCCCCAACATCAACATGCGGGATCCCGTCATCTACCGTGTGGCCCATATGACCCACCACAACACGGGAGACAAATGGTGCATCTATCCCATGTACGATTTTGCACATCCCATCGAGGACGCCATTGAGGGTATCACCCATTCCCTCTGCACCCTGGAGTTCGAGGATCACAGACCCCTCTACGACTGGGTGGTGAGAGAGCTGGAGTATCCTCATCCCCCCAGACAGATCGAGTTTGCCAAGATGTACCTCACCAACGTGGTCACCGGCAAGCGCTACATCAAGAAGCTGGTGGAGGAAGGCATCGTGGACGGCTGGGACGATCCCAGACTGGTGTCCATCGCAGCCCTCCGCAGGAGAGGCTTTACCCCCGCATCCATCAAGATGTTCGTGGAGATGTGCGGCATCTCCAAGTCCCAGGCATCCGCTGACTATGCGGCCCTGGAGTATTGCATCCGCGAGGATTTAAAGCCCAAGGTGCCCCGTATGATGGCCATCCTGGATCCCATCAAGCTGGTGATCGACAATTATCCGGAAGGAACTTCCGAGGAGCTGGAAGCGCCCAACAACCAGGAGAACGAGTCCCTGGGGACCCGGAAGCTCACCTTTGGTAAGGAGCTTTACATCGAGCGGGAGGACTTCATGGAGGAGCCGCCGAAGAAATACTTCCGTCTCTTCCCCGGTAACGAGGTGCGCCTCATGAACGCTTACTTTGTCACCGCCACCTCCTGCGAGAAGGATGCGGAGGGCAATGTCACCGTCGTGCACTGCACCTACGATCCCGCCACCAGGGGCGGCAACGCTCCCGACGGCCGTAAGGTGAAGGGCACCATCCACTGGGTGGATGCGGCCACTGCCTTTACCGCCACCGTCAGACTCTACGAAAACATTGTGGACGAGGAAAAAGGGGTGTACGATGAGGAAGGCAATCTGAACCTGAACCCCAATTCTCTTACCACCCTTACGGATTGCAAGTTGGAGCCCGCGCTGAAGGACGTGCAGGCTTATGAGAGCTTCCAGTTCGTGCGGCAGGGGTTCTTTACCGTGGACTATAAGGACTCTGAGGCAGGCAAGCCTGTGTTCAACAGGATCGTGTCCCTGAAGAGCTCCTTCGTGCTTCCGAAAAAAGAGGAAGGCTGAGACAAAACGGGAAAAGGGCCGGCAGGCCCGGCTGTGACTGATTACTGATAAAGGGGAGAAACGAGATGGCAGGAATCTTATCCGGACTGGAAAGCCTGGGACTGGGCGCACTGAACGGCGCCGATGTCCTGGCAGACGAAGAAGAAAAGAAAAAAGCAGCTGCGGCAAGGGCCGCTGCGGTAGAGCCGCCCAAGGTGCAGGAGAAGGACCTGATCTACGATAAGGCCTATACCTGCAAGGTTTGCCACAAGAGCTTCAATGCCAAGGTCATGAAGTCCGGCAAGTCCAAGCTGCTGGGTGTAAGCTTTGCACTCCGCCCCCGCTACGAGGGCATCGCTGCAGAGAAATACGATGTGCTCCTCTGTCCCCACTGCGGCTATGCGGCACTGACCAAGTACTTTGACGTGCTCCTGGATGCCCAGGCGAAGCTCATCAAGGAAAACATCAGCAAAAACGTGATCCTGACGGAATATAAGGATGAGACCTACGGGTTCGAGCAGGCGCTGGAGCGGTACAAGCTGGCGCTGGCCAATGCCGTGGTAAAGAAGGGCAAGATCAGCGAGAGGAGCTTTATCTGCCTGAAGACGGCCTGGCTCCTGTCATCCTACTGCGAGTCCCTGCAGGAGGAGGAAGGACAGGAGGAGAAGATCAGGAGTCTGAAGGCCCAGGAGGAGGAGTATTTCCACACCGCCATGGACGGCTTCGTGGATGCCCGCCAGAAGGAGACCCCTCCCATCGCCGGCATGGACGGCGTGACCCTGGACTATCTCATCGCCGAGCTGGCAGTACATTTCAAGGAATACGATCTGGCAAGCAGAATGATCCAGTCCATCCTCACCGCAACCGGTGCCAACGCCCGGATCAAGGATAAGGCAAGGGATCTGAAGGATACGATGCAGGCCCAGAAGAAAGCCTAAACATAGCGTATCGCTCTGCGATACGCTCGCGCGAGCGCGGTGTCGCAAAGCGACAATTCACCGTTCCGCGCGAGACGCATCCTTGCGGAGCGATTTTGCTTTCGAAGAAAGCAAAATACGCAGGGCGCTTCCGGAAATGTCCGAAAGCACCCTGCGTAAATACTGTCAGGATCAGTGACGGGGGGAGCCTTACTGCTCGTCGGTATCGTCTTCCTCGGTGAAGAATTCCTCAACGGCTTCCACCGCATCCTCAGCGGCTTCCTTCACGGACTCGGAGAGAGGAGTGAAGGCTTCCTTCGCATCGGCAGCATCCTCAGCGGCAGCTTCGCCCAGTTCTTCGGCAGCTTCCTTCGCCTGATCTGCGATGTCGCTGATGTTCACATAGTTGCGCTCAGCGTTCTGCTCTGCATCATCCTCGTCCTCATCCTCCAGGGAGATGGACTCCGCATCCTTTTTCTGATAGTAAAAATAGGCAGCGGCTGCAGCGGCAGCACCGACCACCAATGTTCCAAATACGACCTTTCCGAATTTCTTAGCCATAACTTACCCCTTTCTGTGCATCTTCGCGGCCGTTCGCCGCAAAGAATATTTTACTCTATCTCAGCGGGGATTAAAAGGGGAAGTTTGTTTCGGAGGCAGATATGAACGAAAAATTTTTTGATCTGAGCAAGGAAAAACAGGACAGGATCATCAATGCCGTGCTGAAGGTATTTACCCTGGAGGGCTATGCCCACGCGGCTACCGATGACATGGTAAAGGAGGCGGGCATCAGCAAGGGTCTGCTTTTTCACTACTTCGGGACCAAGTTGGGGGCCTATCGCTTCGTCTGTTCCTACGTCCTGCGGTACCTTCGCTTCGAGCTGGGAGAGGAGCTCTTCGCAGGCTTTGAGACACCGGTGGAGGTGACGGGAGCCGTGCTGAAGGGCTGCGGGAATCTCTTGAGGACCTATCCCTGGTCATTGCTGTTTCTCCGGGGCTGTGTCCGGGAGGAGAGTGAGGAAGCCCTGGCTGCTACTGCGGAGGAGCGCAGTGCCGTCTCGGGGATCATTGCATCCATGCGCCGGAAGGCCATCGTCTACGAGGGAGACGTGACCAGACTCTGGAAGACCATGGATTACACCCTGATGGGGCTTATGGAGGATCAGCTCCGGTCCGGCGATTTTAATGCGGACCGGTATCTGGCGGAAGCCGGATCCTACCTGGAGGTATTCGGCAAAAAAGCATGATGCCGTTTTGCCCATGACATATTCAAATGTTCCTCCGAAACTGCGAAGTGGCAGCTTCGGAGAACAAATAGCGCATAAGCGCAAGGTGAGGAGGAGAGAGAACCAATGAACACCAAAACAGAAAAACTCGGAGAGAAGGGCGTATACAATGCCTTGGAACTGGGACGCGGCAAGGCCGTAGTTCTGGGCCTGCAGCACATGTTCGCCATGTTCGGCTCCACCATCCTGGTCCCCATGCTGACGGGGCTGGATGTCAGCACCACCCTGCTGTTTGCAGGACTCGGAACCCTTTTGTTCCATCTGGTGACCAAGAAGAAAGTACCCGCATTCCTGGGATCTTCCTTTGCATTTCTGGGAGGCTATGCAGCCCTGACCGCCATGGAGGGCACGCCTGCGGCAAACGGCCTTACCTCCGCACAGCTCCTGCCCTACGCCTGCTTCGGCGTTGCCTGCGCAGGTCTGCTTTACCTGGTACTGGCCCTGCTGATCAAGCTTTTCGGCAGCACCAAGGTCATGAAGTATTTCCCGCCCGTGGTGACCGGCCCCATCATCATCGCCATCGGACTGACCCTTTCCCAGTCTGCCATTGATTCCTGCTCCACCAACTGGCTCATCGCGCTGACTGCGATCCTGCTGGTGATCATCTGCAATATCTGGGGCAGGGGCATGCTGAAGATCGTTCCCATCATCGTGGGCGTCATCGGCTCCTACATCGTCGGTATCCTTCTGGGCGCCGTGGACTTTTCTCCCGTGGCAGAGGCCGGCTGGATCGGCTTCCCCATTCACTTTGAGAAGACCGTGTTCTGGGCATTTACCGACGGCAACGGCTCGCTTCTTCTGACCGCAGCCATCACCATCATTCCCATCGCACTGGCTACCATCGTGGAGCACATCGGAGATATCTCTGCCATCTCCTCCACCGTGGGCATCAACTACATCAAGGATCCCGGCCTGCATCGCACCCTGCTGGGTGACGGTCTCGCTACCATCGCCGCATCCCTGTTTGGCGCTCCCGCCAATACCACCTACGGTGAGAATACCGGCGTCCTGAGCCTGACCAAGGTTTACGATCCCATGGTCATCCGCCTGGCAGCAGGCTTTGCGGTTCTGTTCTCCTTCTGTCCCAAGTTCGCAGCCATCATCGGCTGCATGCCCACCGCAACCGTCGGCGGCGTCAGCCTGGTGCTCTACGGTATGATCTCCGCAGTCGGTGTCCGTAACGTGGTGGAGGCCAGGGTAGACTTCTCCAAGAGCCGCAATGTCATCATCGCAGCCCTGATCCTGGTGCTGAGCATCGGTATCAAGTACAGCGCTACCGGCGCCATCGGCTTCACCGCAGGCAGCATCACCATCAGCCTTTCCGGTCTGGCAGTAGGCGCTCTGGTGGGTATCATCCTGAATGCGATCCTGCCCGGCAAGGACTATGTCTTTGATCAGGAGTCCGGATCCGAAACCGGCGTGGACTTCTCCGTACGCAACAAGGAAAAGGAAGCACAGAAGTAATTTCGAACTATGGTACAAGCGGATCTGGTCACCGGTTTCCTCGGAGCCGGTAAGACCACTTTTATCAGAAAATATGCTATGCATCTCATCGCCCGCGGCCACCGTGTCTGCATTCTGGAAAACGACTACGGTGCCATCAATGTGGACATGTGTCTCCTGTCGGACTTAAAGAGCGACGCTCTGGGACTGGAGATGGTGGCCGGCGGCTGCGATTACGACTGCCACAGAAGGCGCTTTAAGACAAAGCTGATCACCATTGCCATGCTGGGATATGACAGGGTGATCATCGAGCCTTCCGGCATTTTTGATGTGGACGAATTTTTCGATATCCTGCACGAGGATCCTCTGGATCAGCGCTATCGTATCGGAAATGTCATCACTGTGGTGCGCCCCGGGACCCGGGACGGCTCCCCGGAGGCGGATTACCTTCTGGCCAGCCAGGCGGCAAATGCCGGGACGGTTCTGCTTTCCTGCGCGCAGGAGACATCTCCGGACGATGTGCAGGGTACGCTTGAGCACTTAAACCGCGCCCTTGCCCGGATCTCCTGTCCCAGGACCTTTGTGTCCGGCCGGGACTTTCTGGCAAAGGACTGGGAAGATCTTTCGGATGCGGATTACGACGCCATGGATGCCAGGGGACACCTGGAGACTTCCTTCGAGAAGCGTTTTTCCATGGACGAGAACGGCTTCCGGTCCCTTTTTTACATGGACGTGCAGCTTTCGCCGGAAGAGACTTTTCAGCGGATCCGGGATGCTTTTGCGGATCCTGCCACCGGGAACATCCATCGGATCAAGGGCTTTTGTCCGAAGGAGGACGGCACCTGGATCCGGATCAATGCCACCCCGGAGGAACTGCAGACGGGAGAGAGCCGGGATGGCCAGCGGGTCCTGATCGTTATCGGCGAGGACTTAAACGAGCCCGCCATCGACCGGTATTTTCCCTCACAGTATTCCACCTCCCATTGGCGGTGATCCGCCGGAGCAAATCATCAGGAAAGTAGTTCAAAAGGATATGAGTATGAAATATACGGCATTTGACATTTCTTCCGTGCTGCAGCGGGATCCCTGCTGCGTCAATGCACTGCGCAAGGAGCTGGACTATCTGCTCTCCCTGGATGCGGACCGCTTTCTGGCGGGCTTCCGGGAAAACGCCGGACTGCCGAAGAAGGCGGAGCGCTACGGCGGATGGGAGGAGATGCTCATTGCGGGCCACACCCCCGGACATTACCTGACGGCAGTGGCCCAGGCGGTGGCCAATCCCGGAACGCCCCGGGCGGACGGAGAAGCTCTGCAGGAAAAGCTGGACTACATGGTGTCCGAGTTAAAGCTCTGCCAGGAGAACAGCAAAGGAAAGCCCGGCTTTCTCTTCGCCGGCATCCTGAAGGATCCTGCGGATCCGGAGCTGCAGTTCGATCATGTGGAGCACGGCCGCACCAATATCATCACCGAGGCCTGGGTGCCCTGGTATACCATGCACAAGATCCTGGCGGGACTCCTTTCCGTCAGCGCCCTCACGGGGAATACCGAGGCGCTGGAGGTGGCGAAGGGCCTGGGGGACTGGACCCTTGCAAGAGTCCGCGGCTGGTCTGAGGAGACCCACCGCACCGTGATCGGCATCGAGTACGGCGGCATGAACGACGCCCTTTATGAGCTGTACCGTCAGACGGGGGAGGAGCGCTATGCCGAGGCGGCCCATGCCTTCGATCAGGTGGATCTCTTTGAGCGGGTCTATGCAGGCGGATGTGACGTGCTGAACAACCTCCATGCCAACACCACCATCCCGAAATTCATGGGAGCCCTGATGCGCTACATCACCTGCCACGGTAAGGTGATCGGCGGGGAGACCGTGGATGCCACCCGGTATCTGGCGTATGCGGAGCGCTTTTGGTCCATGGTGGTGGAGAAGCATACTTACATCACCGGCGCCAACAGCGAGTGGGAGCACTTCGGTCAGGACGGTGTCCTGGATGCGGAGCGCACCAACGCCAACAACGAGACCTGCAATGTCTACAATATGCTGAAGCTTTCCCGGGCACTTTTTGAGATCACGGGAGAGAAAAAATACGCGGACTATTACGAGCGTGCCTTCATCAATTCCATCCTGTCCTCTCAGAATCCGGAGACGGGGATGACCATGTATTTCCAGCCCATGGCCACCGGGTATTTCAAGGTCTACGGGGAGCCCTTCACGAAGTTCTGGTGCTGCACCGGATCCGGAATGGAGAACTTCACCAAGCTGGGAGACAGTGCTTATTTCCACAATGATGACACTATTGTCGTAAATCTGTACCTCGCTTCCGTTCTGGAGTGGAAGGAGCGGGGCATCAAACTGGTGCAGTCCGGCGATGTGCCCTATGAGGATACCGCCTTCTTTACCTTAAGCGGTGAGGGCCTTTCCGGAGACCTGAAGCTGGCCTTCCGCCTGCCGGACTATCTGGCGGCCCCTGCCGTCATCCGGAAAAACGGCGAAGCGGTGCAGGCTGCGGAGGCAGATGGTTACGCCATCCTTGCGGGCCCCTTTGCGGAGGGAGATCAGATTTCCGTGACCCTTCCCGCAAAAGTCCGGGCCCATGGCCTGCAGGACAATCCTTCCGCCTTGGCATTTACCTATGGACCCTTCGTCCTGAGCGCAGATCTGGGATGCGAGGAGGAGGAGGTCACCACCACCGGCGTCATCGTCACCATCCCGAAGGAAAAGCGGGTAAAGACCGAGAACCTGCCCCTTCCTGCGGGAGAGACTCTTTCCACCTTTGCGGAGCATGCGGACCGGTACCTGCTGCGGGACGAGACCGATCCCGGGAACCTGGTCTTCCGCCTGGCGGGGACGGACCTGCTTTTCGGTCCCCATTACCTGAAGTACCGGGAGCGCTATGGCATCTACTGGTACTTCCGTACGCAGGAGGAGCTCCGGGCAGCGGAGGAAGGCACCGGTGTGACCGAGCGGGTGATTGATACCGTGCAGCCCGGCTACGGCCAGTATGAGAGCGACGAACTCCATGCCATGGAGGAGAAGGATACCGTGGGTACCACGGAGCAGGGCACATCCCGCCACGCCCGGTCCGGCGGCAGTTTTTCCTACCGCATGGCCGTGGACAATACCTGCGATGGGCTCCTAAGCGTCACCCTGCGGACGGCGGAAGCGGGCCGGCATCTCCTGATCTCCTGCAGGGGAGAGCAGATCGCGGATCTGACACCTGCGGAGAGCGCGGAGGAGTTTCAGACCGTAGCGGTTCCCATCCCCGCAGAGCTTTTGCGCAAAGCGGACTGGACGGAGTTGAGCGACGGCCGCTCCATGTGTACCCTGCGCTTTACGTTCACCGGCCCCGCGGGAGAGCAGTCCGCCGGCGCCTGGAATTTCCTCTATACCAAAGCCCTGCGAAGAGGATGAGATATGGACCAATTAAATCTATTTGAATATATGGGGAATCAGGCGAAGGAGCGGGAAGCGCCCCTGGCCGCCCGGATGCGCCCCCGCACCATCGATGAAGTGGTGGGGCAGGAGCACATCTTAGGCAAGGACAAGCTCCTCTACCGCGCCATTCGCTCGGACAAGCTCAGTTCCCTCATCCTCTACGGACCTCCCGGTACCGGTAAGACCACCATCGCAAGGGTCATTGCCAATACCACCAGCGCGGAGTTTACCTCCATCAACGCTACTGTGGCGGGGAAAAAGGACATGGAGGAAGTGGTGGCCAAGGCCAAAAGCACACTGGCCATGACCGGCGCCAGGACCATCCTCTTCATCGACGAGATCCATCGTTTCAACAAGGCGCAGCAGGATTACCTCCTGCCCTTTGTGGAGGACGGAACCCTGGTCCTCATCGGTGCCACCACGGAGAATCCTTATTTTGAGGTGAACGGGGCACTGGTTTCCCGTTCCATCATCTTTGAATTAAAGCCCCTGTCGCAGGAGGCGGTGGAAGATTTGATCCGCAAGGCGGTTTCGGATCCGGACAGAGGTATGGGCTCCTACGGTGCCGTCATCGATGACGATGCGGTGCATTTCCTGGCGGACATCGCCGGAGGAGATGCGCGAAAGGCCTTAAATGCCGTGGAGCTGGGGATCCTTTCCACGCCGCCTGCAGAGGACGGACACATCCACATCACCCTGGAGGTGGCGCAGGAGTGTATCCAGCAGCGGGCGGTGCGTTATGACAAGGACGGAGACAATCACTACGATACCATCTCCGCTTTTATCAAGAGCATGCGGGGCTCCGATCCCGATGCCGCAGTGTATTACCTGGCGCGGATGCTGTATGCGGGAGAGAGCGTTACCTTCATCGCCCGCCGCATTATGATCTGCGCTTCCGAGGATGTGGGAAATGCGGATCCCATGGCACTGGTGGTAGCTGTCAATGCCTCCCTCGCAGTAGAGCGGGTGGGCATGCCCGAAGCACAGATCATCCTGAGCCATGCGGCCACCTACGTGGCCTGCGCCCCCAAGAGCAACGCGGCCTACGTAGCCGTGGAGGAAGCCTTCCGGGAGGTGGGAGAAAGCGGGAACCTTCCCATTCCGCCGCACCTGCAGGATGCCCATTACAAGGGTGCCGCGAAGCTGGGACACGGTGTGGGATACCTCTACGCCCATGATTTTCCCAACGATTACGTACAGCAGCAGTATCTGCCCTACGAGCTGTCCGGGAAGGAATTCTACCGCCCCGGGGAGAACGGATACGAGAAAAAGATCCGGGACCACATCCGCTTCCTGAAGGAAGAGGAGAAAAAGCGGCAGAACGGAGAAAAATGACCTTCGCAGTAAATATTCCGGCATGACCGGTTCACAGAAAGGAAAAAGAAAATGGATGTTTATGAACAGTCTTTGAAACTGCACGAGGAATGGAACGGCAAGCTCAGCACCGAGTCCAAGGCAAAGGTGGATTCCAGAGAGGCTCTGTCCCTGGCCTACACCCCCGGTGTCGCACAGCCCTGTCGCGTCATCGCCGAGGATAAGGAGCAGGCATACAAATACACCTGGAAGGCCAATACCATCGCCGTGGTTTCCGACGGCAGCGCAGTGCTGGGACTGGGCAACATCGGCCCGCATGCGGCAATGCCCGTGATGGAGGGTAAGGCTGTGCTCTTCAAGGAGTTCGGCGGCGTGAACGCGGTCCCCATCTGTCTGGACACCCAGGATACTGAGGAGATCATCAAGGCAGTTACCTGGATGGCTCCCGGCTTCGGCGGCATCAACCTGGAGGACATCTCCGCACCCAGATGCTTCGAGATCGAGCGCAGATTAAAGGAGACGCTGGACATCCCCGTTTTCCATGACGATCAGCACGGTACCGCCATCGTGGTGCTGGCCGGCATCATCAACGCCCTGAAGATCATCGGCAAGAAAAAAGAGGACTGCAAGATCGTAGTCAACGGTTCCGGTGCAGCAGGCATCGCCATTGCAAAGCTGCTGATGCTCTACGGATTCAAGCACCTGATCCTCTGCGACACCAAGGGCATGATCTGCAAGCAGCGTACCGACCTGAACTGGATCAAGAAGGAGATGGCAGAGGTCACCAACGAGGAAAATAAGATGGGCTCCCTGGCAGATGCCATGGTGGGAAGTGACATCTTTGTCGGTGTCTCCGCCCCCGGCGTGGTAACGCAGGAGATGGTGAAGACCATGAACAAGGACGCCATCATCATGGCCATGGCCAATCCCGTTCCCGAGATCCTGCCGGATGAAGCCAAGGCAGCAGGCGCCCGCATTGTGGGGACCGGCCGCAGCGACTTCCCCAACCAGATCAACAATGTCATCGCATTCCCCGGTATCTTCAAGGGTGCCCTGGAAGGCAGAGCGCCTCAGATCACCGAGGACATGAAGCTGGCAGCAGCCCTGGCCATCGCTTCCGCCGTTCCCGAGGATCAGCTGAGCGAGGACTTCATCCTGCCCGAGGCCTTCTGCGAAGGACTGGCAGACAGGGTCGCTGCAGCGGTTAAGGATAATATCAAATGATACCAGGGTCATAATGCGAGCTGCATTGCAGCGGAGCAATCCTTTGTATCATGAAAAAAAGGAGCAACGATTTGGAATCGGAAAATCTGACATTATGTAAACTAATCATCCTCTATATGCTGAACCGCGTGGATTTTCTGATGACCTCTGCCCAGATCAGCGAGTTCATCCTGGGGAGCGAGTATGCGGACTACATCCTCCTCTCCCAGGCCCAGAGCGAGCTCATCGACAACGGGCTGGTCAGCATTTCCCAGGCGCAATCCTCCCACAACAGGACCCACCTGTGCATTACCGCAGAGGGGAAGGAGACCCTGTTCTATTTCCGGAACCGGATCTCCGACGCCATCAAAAATGAGATCGAGGATTATTTCCGGGACAACGCCTTTGAGCTGAAAAACGAGCTGGCGGTCTACGGAGATTATTACAAATCCACCAGCGGGGAGTATGAGACCCACCTGGTGGTCCAGGACAGAGAGATCAAACTCATGGACCTGACCCTTTCCGTTCCCACGGAGGAGATCGCGGAGCACATCTGCGACTCCTGGCGGGAGAAGAGTGAGGGCATTTACCAATACCTGACAAAGGAGCTTTTCTGATGAGAGTTGGAATCGGATATGATGTGCACCGCCTGGTGGAAGGCAGAGACTGTATCATCGGCGGCGTGAAGATCCCCTATGAGAAGGGACTCCTGGGGCATTCGGACGCGGATGTGCTGCTCCATGCCATCAGCGACGCCCTGCTGGGAGCGGCGGCCCTGGGGGACATCGGGAAGCATTTCCCGGACACGGATCCCGCTTTTGAGGGCGCCGACAGCCTGGACCTGCTGGCCCGGGTGGGAGACCTGGTCAACAACCAGGGCTTTGTGGTGGAAAACATCGACGCCACCATCATCGCGCAGGCGCCGAAGATGCGCCCCCACATCGATGAGATGCGTCAGAACATCGCGGACGCCCTGCACCTGCAGCTCATGCAGGTGAACGTGAAGGCCACCACCGAGGAAGGACTGGGATTTACCGGCGCGGGAGAGGGCATCTCCGCCCAGGCCATCTGCAGTCTCTCCAGCCCCTTTGATTTTATGTCCGCGGATGATTTCGCAGGACTGACCAGAGGTGGATGCGGCGGATGCAGTGGATGTGGGAAATAATATAATTGTTCGGCGAGGAGGAAGAAAAATGATCATCTATAATACCCTGACAAGAAAAAAAGAGGAGTTTGTCCCCAATGAGCCCGGAAAGGTGAAGATGTACACCTGCGGCCCTACCGTATATCACTTCGCCCACATCGGGAACCTCCGCAGCTACATCTGCGAGGACGTGCTGGAGAAGCTCCTGCGTTTTTCCGGCTACGATGTGAAGCGTGTCATGAATATCACCGACGTGGGACACCTGTCCTCCGACGCCGATACCGGCGAGGACAAGATGCTCTCCGGTGCAAAGCGTGAGCACAAGACCGTCATGGAGATTGCAAAGTTCTACACTGACGCATTTTTCGCTGATTTTGCGAAGCTGAATATCAAGATGCCTGATGTGGTGGAGCCCGCCACCAACTGCATCCCCGAGTTCATCCACATGATCGAGGTGCTGTTGGAGAAGGGCTATGCCTACAAGGCCGGCGAGAACATCTATTTCGATACCTCCAAGCTGAACCAATACTATGTCTTTGGCAACATGAGCGAGGAAGATCTGCAGGTGGGCGTCCGGGACGATGTCACCGAGGATACCAATAAGCGGAACAAGAACGATTTCGTCCTGTGGTTTACCAAGTCCAAATTCGAGGATCAGGCGCTGAAGTGGCCCAGCCCCTGGGGCGTGGGCTATCCCGGATGGCACATCGAGTGCTCCTGCATCAGCATGAAGCATCTGGGCGAGTACATGGACATCCACTGCGGCGGCATCGACAACATGTTCCCCCATCACACCAACGAGATCGCCCAGAGTGAGTCCTTCATCGGCCATAAGTGGTGCAATTACTGGTTCCATGTCCATCATCTGAACGATGAGACCGGCAAGATGAGCAAGAGCAAGGGCGAGTTCCTCACCGTTTCCCTGCTGGAGGAGAAGGGGTACGATCCCATCGCATACCGCTTCTTTGTCCTCCAGTCCCATTACCGTAAGCCTCTGACCTTCTCCTACGAGGCGCTGGGTCAGGCGGCGGACACCTACAAGAAGCTGAAGGACCGCGTGCTCCGGATCCCTGAGGAAGGCGACGTGGATCAGGCCGCAGTGAAGGAGTGGCATGACAAATTTGCCGAGACCGTGGGCAATGATGTAAACACCGCCATGGGCATCACCCTGCTTTATGATGCGCTGAAGGCAGATTTAAGCGGTGCTACCAAGAGGGCCGTCATCGCGGATTACGATACGGTCCTGGGGCTCAGACTCCTGACCGGAGCCGCAGCGGAGACTCCCGCAGCGGAGGGCGAGGATGTGGCCGAGATCGAGGCCCTCATCGCCGAGCGCACCGCTGCCAAGAAGGCCAAGGATTTCGCCAGGGCGGACCGGATCCGGGCGCAGCTCCTGGAGATGGGCATCGTGCTGGAGGATACCAGAGAGGGCGTTAAGTGGAAGAGAGCAGAGTAAATCAGGATAATGCTTCCTGTGAGGGGGGCAGAGATTCCTGTACAGACAAAATCGCCCGGGACCTCATCGCAGGCCTGGGCATCCGGGGCGACTGGGAGGATCTCTCCCCGGTGCTCCTGGCCTATGTGGGAGATGCGGTCTATGACCTGATCCTGCGGACGGCGCTGACGGCCGGTGGCAGGCGCTCTCCCAAGGAGATGCACAGGCTTACCACCAGATACGTGTCCGCTGCGGCCCAGTGCAGGGTGTACGATGCGCTGGAGGGATTAGCGGCAGCAGCGGGATCTGCGGAAGGGTCTGCGCAGGCAGCGGATCAAGCTGAGGCAGCAGAAGGGACAGTGCTCACGGAGACGGAGCAGGACATCCTGCGCCGGGGCAAAAACGCCAGCCCCAACCACACCGCTCGCAGCGCTTCTATGGCGGAGTATCACAAGGCCACCGGACTGGAAGCTCTGCTGGGATACCTGTTTTTGAACGGAAAAACGGACCGCGCCGTAGCCTTGCTCCGGGCAGGGATGGAAGCGGCTGAGCTCCGGCTCCCCGGGAGTGAGAGGTAGCTCATGCCGGTTCGGAAAAAAAGAGCATCATGAAAACTTCCTATCCGAAAGGGATGGATCGACAGGCACAGGAACGAAGAGCAGGAAAGCATATGGGATACAGTGAAACCAATATCGAGGGCAGAAATGCGGTGACGGAAGCGCTCCGCGCCGGGAAGCCCATCGACAAGATCTACATACAGGACGGCTGTCAGGACGGCCCCATCGTCACCATCAAGCGGGAGGCGAAAAAAACTGACGCCATTGTCAAATATGTCACGAAGGAACGCTTAGACCAGATGTCCGAAACCGGCAAGCACCAGGGCGTCATCGCTGTGGCGGCGGCCTACGAGTACGCCACTGTGGAGGATATCCTGGACGCTGCACGGAAAAAGAACGAGGATCCCTTCCTCCTCCTGCTGGACGGTGTGGAGGATCCTCACAACCTGGGTGCCATCATCCGTACCGCCAATCTGGCCGGCGCTCATGGGGTCATCATCCCCAAGGACAGAGCGGTGGGGCTTACCCCTGCAGTGGCAAGGACCAGTGCGGGTGCCCTGAACTACACCCCCGTGGCCCGCGTCACCAACCTGAGCCGCACCATGGAGGATCTGAAAAAGGAAGGCCTCTGGTTCGTCTGCGCCGCCATGGACGGCACCGAGATGTATGACCTGAATCTCACCGGACCCTTAGGTCTGGTCATCGGCAACGAGGGAAGCGGTGTCAGCCGCCTGGTGCGGGAGCATTGCGATATGATCGCATCCATCCCCATGAAGGGGGACATCGACTCCCTGAACGCCTCCGTGGCCACCGGCGTATTGTGCTATGAAGTGGTGCGCAGGAGACTCGGTAAGTAAAGCAGAAAATGCGCGGCAGTCTGCAGAGTGCGGAAGGCCGCAAAACAAATGCCCGGCGTTCCGGGCACGGTGCCATCGGAAATGGGGGGATCTGTGAAGAAAACGGATCTGGAAAAATGTACAGATGAAGAGCTGATCCGCAGACTCCGGGATCCGGAGGAACCTGCGGGAGAGCAGATCATGGACGCGCTCATGCTCCGCTACAAGGACCTGGTGCGGAAGCAGGCGAAGCACCTCACCATCCTGGGGGGCGACACCGACGACCTGATCCAGGAGGGCATGATCGGCCTCTTTAATGCGGTGCGGGACTACCGGCCGGACAAGGGTGCGAAATTCTCCACCTTCGCCTACAACTGCATCTACAGGCGGCTGCTTACCGCCATCGCCAGCGCTTCCACCGACAAGAACATCCCCTTAAACACCTACGTCTCCATCTGGGAAGGGGGAAAACAGGGGGACGATGCCTTCGGCGAGCTCATCAGTGAGAGTGCAGGCCCCGAGGACCAGGCGGTCTCCTCCGAAACCGTCTCCGAGATTGAAGCCCTCATCCGGGAGGAACTGACGGAAGCGGAATACAGAGCCTTCGGACTGTGGATCACGGGACTCTCCGCCGCAGAGGTGGCAGACATCCTGGGGAAGCCCTCCAAGTCTACCGACAATGCCATCCAGCGGGCCCGGAAAAAACTCCAGAAGGCGCTGGTGGAACGTGGGATCCGGAAGTAAGTTGATAAAATCAAAAGATATGCCCGGGATCTGATACAAATCAGGTCCCGGGCATTTTTGCGCTTTGGTGTGCCGCTGTGGCAGGTACGCGTTTTTCGTTTTCAAATCAGGGTTTTGTTACCTTTTCCCGTAGATCGGAGAGCAGGAACCGCCCGGCGGTCCTGATCCCGCCCAGGATCACGGCATAGAGCAGGGAGAGGGCGATGAGGATCAGGTAGGTGACGAGGAAGTAACCGAACCTGTAGACGAAGGGCTGCCATACCATCAGGTAGAAGAAGGTATGGATCAGATACATATCCATGGAGTATTTTCCCAGGAACTGAAGGATCTGTCGCAGGACCGGGATCCGGTGGAGCAATCCTCCTGCGAAGAGGACCAGCAGAAGTGCTGCGAAGGCATCCACCACCGGCAGAAAGCTTTCCTGCACGTAGAAATTCTGCCGCAGCGGGACAATCAGTGCCAGCAGGAGCAGAGAGCAGATCCAGAGAGAAGGAGTGTTCGCATACGCCGTGGTCACCCGGTCTGGGATCCGTTCCTCCGCCGCCCAGATACCCAGGGCTGCGGTGGGAGCGTACATGGCCAGCCCTTCATCCATGGGGATGAGGAAGGTCACCAGGAAGACCAGGGGGATCAGTGCGGGGCCTACTTTTTTGTATGCAGCCCGCAGGAGAGGTACCAGGAAGATCAGGGTATAAGCCAGGGACATGTACCACCAGGTGGGGTTCATCTGGGGCGTGTCGAAAAGGGCGGCCAGGCCCAGGGCATCCGCCAGCCCATAGAGGAAGCCCTGCTTTCCGGGGCCGTAGAGTCCGGGCAGGTTCAGGCTGCGCCAGAAGAAGAGGATGGCGGAGAGGTACAGGATCAGGAAGTTCCCCATAAGCTTTCCGGCCCGTTTGCAGGCTTCCTTCATGGCAATCCGGAGCGCGGGATTTTTCCCTGCGTTACTGCCTGCGCCGGAAGCGCTTGCTGCAGGTGTGTTTGTCGCGGGCGCATTCGCTGCGGCTCCCTTCACTTCCCTCTCTTCCGGCTTCCGACAGATCCCGAAGGCGGTGAGGAAGACGAAGATCCCCACGCACAGATTTCCGAAGCCTGCCAGGGTCAGGAATACCCGCTCCGAGAAGGGTGCGTAATTGACGTTCAGCCGCTGCAGCGCTTCCGCCTCATGGAAGAGGTGATAGAAGAGCAGCATGAGGATCGCCACGCCCTTTACTGTCAGGGTTCTGTCCCGGTCGAAGGAGGGCTTTTCCGGTTCGATTCGGAAGATGTTGATGAGTTTCATATGAGCAGATTTCCTTTGCTTTTATTCGGTGCCTGCTGCGCCCTTATTCTGCGTTCTTCCCCAGAAGCGCCATCCCCGTCAGATAGGGCAGGGTAAACATGATGGGAAAAGCATACCGCGGGTGCAGGAAAAAGGCAGGTGCCGCGATACAGATCAGCAGGCTCACATACAGGGGGATGAGGGTGAGGCTTAAGAGATCCCGGGAGAGCCGGTCTTCTCCGCCTTGCGCTCTCTGCGCCCCGTCACACGCGCTGACCGCGCTCCGCTTCCGCCGTAACCCGTAGGTCAGCAGGAAGAGGATCCAGGTCCAAACCCCCACATTTTCCAGCACTGCCAGCGGCGAAAAGCGTCCCAGCATCCGGTAGAAAAACATCAAAAACCGGGAAGCCCCCGGGAAGAGCCCCTCTTGCTCGATGGGCAGGTCCGAGGCTTCATACCGGACGGAATTGGAGACCGCAGGGTCCAGCCACCCGTAGATGTGCACCGCGAAGGCGTCAAAGTACACCCCGGGATGCCGGAAGAAACAGGTAAGCCACACATCGAAATATCCCATCAGGTCGGAGGCCCCGCAGTCCTTCCGATACAACGCCTTCACGGGATCCGAGATCTTCGGATCGTAGGAGGCAGCCATCTCGCTGACATCGCCCCACACCGCTTCGACGGCGGAGCGCTGGGCATCCGTCAGTTCTCCGCGGTAGAGCTGGAGGTAGCGGGCGGTCTGCTGCATGGGGATGGAGAGGATCTCCGCCGTGTTGTCGGTACGGGCATCCAGCCCCTTTGCCAGGGCGAAATTCACGCCGCTTCCCACAAGGATCGCCAAAAGCGTGGGCAGCAGGACGCTGAGGAACAGTTCTCCCGGAACTTCTTTCCGCCTCCGCAGGAGTCCGATGCAGATCAGCAGCAGGGAGAGGAGGAGCAGGGGCCTTCCGTTGTTCCGGAACAGGATCACGAAGATGCCGGAAACCGACATACCTGTCAGAAGCAGCGGCAGTGCAGCCCGGTATTGTTCGCTCTCATGATCTCCCGTCAGTACCTCCGTCAGGAAGAGCATGTACAGGAGAAAGCAGCTGACGAAGGGCACATCCTTGATGGCGGTGGATGCCATGTTGGAATAGACCGGCGTCAGGAGATAGAGGAGCTGAAGGGCAGTCAGCATTTTTCCCGAAGCGCCGCGCTTTTGCAGGAAAGAAATGGTGGCCGCCAGCGCGGAGAAAAACAGGAGATCCTGCAGGATCATATACAGGAAGATGCCTTTTTCATAGCTCCCCAGAAAGGCCTTGCCGAAGGATGCCAGACCGCCTGCGATGAGGGTATGGAGCAGCGGGTGATGGGTGCTCAGCTCCGCTTCCCCGATGATCATGGAGAGTTGTCCCCAGATGTCATAGCACAGGTTCCCGGGGTAGGAGAGCAACAGGATGGGACCGTTACATGCCGCCAGGAGCAGGAAGGATTTGAGGAAAGGTCTCTCCGCCCAAAAGCCCGTTATGCAGCCTTGCCTGGCCCGGCCTCTTTCGATGAGGAAAAAGACCATCCGCAGGAGCTGCAGCAGCAGGAGAAAATACCCCGCCGTCATGAGCAGTGTCATGATCACGCCCGGCACCCAGCCGAAGGCGCAGCGCAGATCTCCGGTGGTCTCCAGACTCTGCCCCAGCACCAATACTGCGGAGAGCAGCGCGCTCAAGACCGTAAGCCCCGGCATTTTTCCCTCCGGGCGGAAGCGCTGCCCCGCGCCGAAGAAAAAGCCCAGGGCGATGGCCAGCAGCAGCAAAGGGAAGGAATAGTCCCCGAGAATGGTAAAAAGGCATGCTCTAATGTAATTGACACGTTCCGCGTAATTCCCTTGGGAAAGGGGCGCGGTGAGCCGGTGCAAAACGGCATAGGAGCTCAGCAGTCCCGCCGCTCCGTATCCGATGTATTTTTTCATGATGACCTCCGGTCGTTTCCGATTAAGACCGGCCCTGGGCGCCGTAAACGCCGCCCGGACCCTATGAAAGTATACCATAGATGTGCTATAATCAGTAGGAAAAATTGCCCGCAGGGCTGTTACGGTTTACACGCGAAAAGCCCGGCGGGAACTGACGGTATATCATTACTGGGAAAGAAGGGAAGAGAGATGAAATACGGAGCATTTTGCCGGTTTGTGGCAGGCTTTTTGACAGGGGCAGTGATCCTGACCTCCCCGGGGGCGGGGATGCTCGCCCGGGCTGAGGATCCGGATGGGACACCGGACGTAAGTATCGAAGAGGCGTCCATGGAGGGACTGATCCCGGCGCTGGACCCTGCACTGGAGCGTTTGGGAGGAGAACTGACGGAAGATCCCGACGGGGATTTGGCGGAGGCGGTGCAGAGCACCCTTCCCGGCGCGGACGGGTACGTCGTGACGGATCCCACTGCAGCGGTCAGCACCAACATTCACTATGAGTATTCCGGTTATTACAATACCCCGGTCTACTCCTATCTGGTGCCCATCGATGCAGGGGGCTTCTACCGCGTGGAGTATCTGATCGCCGACAAACAGATCGTGGTGGAGACCTACGATGCGTCTTTCAAGCTCACCGCAAGCAAGCGCATCGATCCCGAGCTGACCAAGTTCGGCGGCTTTTATGCGGCTTCCGATGCTTATTATTTCGTCTTCGGCGATGACAATACCGAGGAGTCCGACAGCAAAGAAGTCCTCCGTGTGGTGAAATACAACAAGAGCTGGGTGCGTCAGTCCAATGTCTGCAGTGTCTACGGTGCCAACACCTATCAGATGTTCCGCGCCGGCACCGTCAGCATGGTGGATACGGATGACTATCTCTACATCCGCACCTGCCACACCATGTATGAGAGTGCCAAGGACAGCGCCCACCATCAGGCCAATCTGCAGCTTGTGGTGAAAAAGAGCAACATGACCCTCTCTGATTACCTCTGGAAGGTGTCCAATGAAAGTCAGGGGTATTTCAGCCATTCCTTTGACCAGAAGCTGGCTCTGGACGGGGACAGAGTCCTCACAGCAGATCTGGGAGATGCCTATCCCAGAGGGTATGTTTTCGGCTACTACGGCACCAATGCCAACAGCGGTTCCATCCATAGTGGCAGTAGTGTCAGTTTTGCGGGCATCACCTTTATGACCTTCCACGGGGAAAAGGGAGAGAATTACACCGGCGCCATGCTGGGAGGGCTTGAGTCCGCATCCTCCGGCTATCTCGTCACCGGATCCCTCATTTCCCAGAATGATGCCATGCAGCGCACCGATCCTTACAATGCCTTTGTCACCACCTTCAGCAAGAGCAGTGTGGCGGACTATCAGGTGAACTACCTGACCTCCTACGCGAGAGGCGGTCAGCTCAGTGCTTCCAATGTCCATCTGGTGAAGCTTTCCGAGGATCTGCTGGTGGCCATGTGGGAGGAGAAGCGGTTAAAGGACGGCTCCTACCAGTACCCTGACAAGGACCCCGTGGTGCACTATCAGTATCTGAACGGCGCAGGTGAAAAAGTGGGTGCGGAGCGCACCATCTCCGGCAGCCTTTCCAAGTGCCGTCCCGTGGTCATCGGCGGAGAGGTGACCTGGTATGTGACCAACAATTCCGCACCTGTTTTCTACACCCTGCCCCTGCCGGCAGATGAGGCCAAGATCCGGAACTTTGTCACCCGGATGTATCAGATCGTGCTGGGCCGGAACCCTGAAGGCGGCGAGGACGAGGGCTGGGTGCAGTACCTGGTGGAGGGAGAAAAATCCGCCATCGAGGTGGCAGCAGGCTTTTATTTCTCCCCGGAATTCAACAACCGGAATTTCTGCAACGAGCATTATGTCCTGTACCTCTACCGCGGTCTCTTTAACAGGACCCCGGAGGAAAATGAGACCACCTTCTGGGTGGACAAGCTCACCACCGGTTCCTCCAGAGAGAAGATCTTCGACGGCTTCTCCGAGAGCCGGGAGTTTGCCAACCTCTGTGCGGAGTATGGCATGAAGGTAGGAAAAAAGATCACCGTGCCCGCCTACGGCACCATTCCCACCGGCCACTGCACCTATGAAGGGTGCAACAAAGAGGCCGGCGTAAGGGAGTTTGTGACCCGTCTGTACCGTTACACCCTGGACCGTGAGCCCGAGGAAGAGGGCATGGAGCACTGGGTGCAGAAGATCTGTTCCCACGAGGATACCGGCCGTCATGTGATGGTCTACTTCATGAACAGCCCCGAGTTCCAAAGCCATAACTACGACGATGAAGCCTTTGTGGATCACCTGTATCTGGTGGCCTTCGGCCGTCATCCCGAGCCCGACGGACTCGCCTTCTGGAAGGACCGACTGGCGAAGGGCAGGACCCGTTCCCAGGTATCCAACGAAGTGGCGGATTCCCAGGAGTTCCTGAACCTGTGCAATCTCTACGGCATTCAGGTAGGAGACTGGGAGGAGGCCAGGTAGGCTTGGAGGGACTATGAAGATCGGAATCTATGCCCTGTGGATGCGTCCCGGCATCGTGGGCGGCACGGAGAGTTTTCTCCGTGCCCTCCTGGAAGGCTTCGGGACCGTGGATCAGGAGAATCAATATCTGCTCTTTACCGCCCGGGACAATTACGAATCCTTCGCTCCCGTGGAGGAATACTCCAATATGACCCGGGTAAAATGCCCCGTGGATGCGGCAAACCGCGCTGCAAGAGTGGCCTGGGAGAATCTCTTTTTTGACAGCCTCGTCAGAAAAAGCGGCGCAGAGGTGCTCTACATCCCCATCTACAGCAAGCCCCGCTCCCGGGGGGACTCCGTCCCCTATGTGGTGACCATCCACGATCTGCAGGCCCTGCACTATCCGGAGTATTTTTCGAAGGGCCGTGTGGAGTACATGAAGCAGGCCTGGAGGCATACCTGCCGCACTGCGGATCTGGTGGTGGTGAGCTCAGAATACGGGAAAAAGGACCTCCTCCGGTTTTGCCCTGAGGCTGCCGGAAAGGTGCGGATGATCTACGATCCCGTGCCCGCCGGGAAAGCGGTGGAGCCCGGGAAGCTGGCTGCCGTGCTGGAGGAGTATGATCTCCGGGAGGAAAAATATGACTACTGCGTCAGTTCTCTGCTTCCCCACAAGAATCTCTTAACCGTCCTGAAGGCGCTTTCCCTGCAGAAGGAAAAATGGCGTGCGGGGAGAGGGCCGGAGCCTGCAAAGCTGGTCATCAGCGGTGTGGGCGGCGATCGGGAGAGCTTCGAACGCGCCCTGGGAGATCTGCGGATCCGTGACCTGGTGGTGGATACGGGCTATGTGAGCAACGAGGAGCGGGACGCCCTCTATGAGGGCTGCAGGCTCTTCCTCTTCCCCAGCATTTTTGAGGGCTTCGGCATCCCGCCCATCGAAGCCATGCGCAGAGGCAAGCGGGTGGTGATGACGAAAAAATCCTGCCTGCTGGAAGTGACGAAGGGACAGGCCACCTACGTGGAAAAGCCCATGGATCCGGACGCCTGGACGGAAGCCATGGGACAGGCCCTGCAGCTGGCTGCGGGAGACCTGGAGCGGGAGGCACTTTCCCTCGGCACGGAAACAACAGGGCAGGAAGAAGCGGAAGACTGCGGTGGGAAGGCGCCTGTCATTTTCCCGGACTATCTGACGGAGACCATCGTACCCCTTTATGTGGAGGCGTTTGAAGATGCGCGAAAGGCTCGCGAATCTCACAAATAAATACGGACGAAGAGCGCTGTATGCCCTTTGTGCTTTCGCTCTGGTGTGGATCGATGTGGTGCGCTCCAACGGCGCGGGGCACCAGTGGCAGCTGGCAGCGAACCTCACGGGCTTTTGTATCCTGCCGGTGATCGTGCTTCGCTTCGCGCGGGTGAAAAAGTGCAGTGATGCGCCGGAGGAGAAAAGCGCTCCCGGAAGCGCAGATAAGTCGATTCCCTATGCGCTTTGGTTTTTGATTTCCGGCTTCTGCGGCGTTTTGTATTACCGCGCCCATGCGCTTCCCGGTAGTGCCTACAATCCCGCACTGGCGGCAGGGATCCTTGAGGCAGTAACCTACGGCGCCGTCGCAATCGCTTTGTGGCGGCAGTGTTTTTCCGGACGGAAAGGAACGGGAGCCGGCGCGAATGCGATGTCCGCAGCCCCCTTGACCGCGGTGTTTTACCTGTGGGCGGGGATGCTGGCATGGTGCATCCTCTCCGTAAATGAAGCCATCTGGCCCCTGTGGTTCCTGGTGATGTTCGGTGCGCTTTTCCTGCAGCCCGCATCCCGGGAGGACAATGAGGAGCTCCTTCGGGGGCTGACAGATGGTATCCTCCTGG
>JAILAF010000116.1 GCA_024681775.1 Lachnospiraceae bacterium | reverse complement strand
TTTATCAAATGCCGGCGGCTCAGATTTTCCCACGGCGAATGAGAATCCTTCCACACAAAAAGCTCGGGGCCGTAGCCTCGAGCTTCTTGATTGTAACGCCCTTGTGTGCGCAAGCTTTCGCATCGCAGATGCGAAACTTGCCACTCACCTTTTATCGGCACGTCTTTCGCCGATACAAGGTGTGTGCTTACATACCCATCATGCCGGGATTTCCTGCGGGCATCGGAGGCTGGGGCTCCTTGATGGTAGCCACAACGCTCTCGGTGGTGAGCATGGTGGATGCAACACTGGTAGCGTTCTGCAGAGCGCTTCTGGTCACCTTTGCGGGATCCAGGATGCCGGCAGCGACCATGTCAACATACTCTTCCTTCAGGGCATCGAAGCCGACGCCGACCTTGGACTCGCTGACCTTGTTCACGATGACGGATCCTTCCAAACCTGCGTTCTCGGCGATGGTATGGAGAGGAGCCTCCAGAGCCTTCAGCACGATGTTGGCACCGGTCTTCTCGTCGCCTTCCAGTGTGGAAGCCAGCTTTGCGACCTTCTTTGCAGCGTGGATGTATGCGCTGCCGCCGCCGCAGATGATGCCTTCCTCAACAGCTGCTCTCGTAGCTGCCAGAGCATCCTCCAGACGGAGCTTTGCTTCCTTCATCTCAGCCTCGGTAGCTGCACCGACGCGGATCACGGCTACGCCGCCTGCCAGCTTGGCCAGTCTCTCCTGCAGCTTCTCACGGTCGAAATCAGAGGTGGTCTCCTCGATCTGCTTCTTGATCTGGGAGATACGCGCCTGAATGTCCTTCTTCTTGCCGAGGCCGTCCACGATGACGGTGTTCTCTTTCTGAACCTTCACGGACTTTGCTTCGCCCAGCATATCCAGGGTAGCATCCTTCAGCTCATAGCCCAGCTCGGAACTGATAACGGTACCGCCGGTCAGGATTGCGATATCCTCCAGCATAGCCTTTCTTCTGTCGCCGTAGCCGGGAGCCTTCACAGCAACCACATTGAAGGTGCCGCGGAGCTTGTTCACGATCAGGGTGGTAAGGGCCTCGCCCTCCACATCCTCAGCGATGATGAGGAGCTTCTTGCCGGACTGCACGATCTGCTCCAGCAGAGGCAGGATCTCCTGGATGTTGGAGATCTTCTTGTCGGTGATGAGGATCAGGGGATTGTCCAGAGTTGCCTCCATCTTGTCCATATCGGTAGCCATGTAAGCGGAGATGTAGCCTCTGTCGAACTGCATACCTTCTACCAGGTCCAGTTCGGTCTGCATGGTCTTGGACTCCTCGATGGTGATGACACCGTCGCCGGAAACCTTCTCCATTGCATCAGCCACCAGCTGGCCGACCTCCTCATCGCCTGCGGAAATGGCAGCGACACGGGCGATGTGCTCCTTGCCGTTGACCTTCTGGCTCATCTTACCGATAGCTGCGACAGCCTCGTCGGTAGCCTTCTTCATTCCGCGTCTCATGATGATGGGATTTGCACCTGCTGCCAGGTTCTTCATTCCCTCGTTGATCATCGCCTGTGCCAGGACCGTAGCGGTGGTGGTGCCGTCGCCGGCCACATCGTTGGTCTTGGTAGCGACTTCCTTCACCAGCTGAGCGCCCATGTTCTCGAAGGAATCCTCCAGCTCGATCTCCTTGGCGATGGTCACACCGTCGTTGGTAATGAGGGGAGCACCGTAGCTCTTATCCAGGACCACGTTTCTACCTTTGGGGCCGAGGGTCACGCGAACGGTATTCGCCAGCTTGTTAACGCCCTCTTCCATTGCTTTGCGCGCGTCTGCGCCGTATTTGATCTCTTTTGCCATGATAAATGACCTCCAAACAAATATATTCTTTCACTGTCACGCTGTGGGCCGGTCCGATGCCGGTTTCATCCGCAGCTCCGGACCGCTTGCATCATTTCTTCTTCAGAATAGCCAGGATGTCGCCCTGCTTTACAATGATGAACTCATCCTCGTCCACCTTGACCTCGGTTCCGGAATACTTGGAGAAGATCACCTGATCTCCCACCTTCACCTCCATGGGAACCTTCTTGCCATCCACGGTGGTACCGGGGCCTACTGCGATGACCTCAGCCTGCTGGGGCTTCTCCTTGTTCTGGCCGGGCAGAACGATGCCGGACTTGGTGGTCTCCTCAGCGAGCAGCTGCTTCAGTACTACTCTGTCTCCCAAAGGTACTAACTTCATAATCGATGCCTCCTTAACTTTACATTCCCGGGCATGCCGGGTTGCCGTCTCTTGATTGTTAGCACTCGAATAATATGAGTGCTAATCAACAAAACCTATATTAGTATCTTTCTATAAGAAATGCAAGCAGAAAATACAGAAATTCTTCAAAAGTTCACACGGGGACAAAACGAAAGCCTCCGACGCGCTTTTGCACACGCCGGAGGCCATCTCCGTTCCGTATCAGCACTTGATCTCCAGATATCCCTTGAGCTTGGTCATATCATACTCATCCAGGATGCCCAGGGTGGGATCGTAGTATTTTCCGTCAAAATACACAAGATAATGGCTGAAGCGTCCCATCTTCTCCATGAGGATCGAGCACTTGGGAAGCCGCACCTCCTCGTCCTCGCCGGGATAGACGATGATATCGGAGTGGTCGATGCCGTAGTAATTCAATGCGGAAATGAGGCGTCCCATGGTTGCCTGCCACTCTCTGCAGTCCATGACCTTGATCACATCGGCGATGGTGACGCCTGCCAGCATTGCTACGCAGGTCTGACCGCAGAGGCCGTCCTCGGGCTGCTTGATGATCTCTATGGAATCCAACTTGCGGATGGGAGCATCGAAGCTGTAGGGGCTGTTCTGGTCCATGCGGATCAGGCTGCCGTTCACGTGGAGCAGGATCTTGTGCTTGACCTCATGATCGATCTGTGCCACCGCATCCTCGGAGAGCACGATCTCGTAGATGCCCTTCTCCTTGGGATACAGCTCACACTCGATGATCCGGTTGTCCAGGACGATGTCCGCCTGAATGACGTCGGTCTGCTTGCAGACCTCCCATACGTTGAAAGGAATGGGGATCGTTGCCTTCCCATCCTGCTTGCTTATCTTGGATTCAAAAAAATATCTCATACCATCCTCCGGTCTGTCAAAATACGCACCTTCATGAGCGTCGAAAATTTTTATGAAAGCACTTACATTGTCATTAAATCACGGTTTCTTTCCCGTGTCAATGCGGCAATCTCGTTAACTATTTATCAATTCCTCCCTTAAATAGTAACGCTTTTCTCCCGGCACAAAGACCGTCCTGCCTGCGGTGGCTTCCGTAACCGCCTTCTCCAGCGCTTCTCTGTCCCGCTCCGGCACATCCACCCGGAGCCGCACGTCCGCGCCGTACTCGCTCTCCGCCGCTTCCAGGCCGCGCTGCCCCAGAATATAGAGGATCTTCCCGATGTCATTGTAATCGGTGCGGATCTCCAGGCGCATCCCATAGGTCCGGATGCCGATGCGACAGTGCTTCAGCCCCTCCTGCACCGCCGCGGTGTAGGCCCGCACCAGGCCGCCCGTTCCCAGCAATGTGCCGCCGAAATATCGGGTGACCACACAGCAGATCCCCTTGATGCCGCTGCCCAGGAGCACTTCCAGCATAGGGCGTCCTGCCGTCCCGGAGGGCTCCCCGTCGTCGCTGCAGCGGGTCAGCTCCTGCTCTCCCGCCAGCACCATGGCAGAGCAGTTGTGTCTGGCATCCCAGTACTGCTTTTTCATCTCCGCGATAAAAGCATCCGCCTCCGCCTGATCCGCCACCGGCCGTAAGGTAGCGATGAAGCGGGACTTCTTCTCCTCGATCTCACCGCTGCCGCCTTCCAGAAGCACGGGATAATCGGGCTTATTGTCTGCGCTGCCGCGCTCTTCCGCCATGGCGGCTCCTTTCCGCCCGCTGTGGTAAGCCGGGCCGGTTGGTGGTATAATCAGGAAAAACACATCCGCCGGAGCGGAACAACAACAAGGCACAAACAGGAGGTACCCATGGAAATCTTTGAAGAGATCACCGGAGCACTTTACAATGCCGGCAAGGCCATTTCCGATAAGGCCGATCAGGTCGCGCAGATGGCGAAACTGAAGAGCGAGATCATGACCTGCGACGATGTGCTCAAGAAAAACTTCATCGCCATCGGCAAGAAATATTACGAAGCCCACAAGGACGACGCAGGCAGCGAGCTGGCAAAAGAGCTCACCGCCATCACCAACGCCATGAAGGGCAAGGCTGACCTGGAGGAGAAGCTCCGGCAGTTAAAGCGCAGCAATGCGGAGCCCACTGCGGAAGCCACCGAGATCACGCCCGAAGCAGAAGCAGAGGAAGCACCTGCAGAGGCGGAATAACCCGCAAAGCCCATGCAAGGCAGCGCTCCCGCAATGTGATCCCGCAGGAGTCCTGCCCGGTCACCCGGGTGATGTAACAGAACGCGCCCGATCGGTCCTATGGCCGGTCGGGCGTTTTTTTGCAACAAACCTAGTCGATCATCTTCCGGAAAAACGCAGCATATGCCTGAGCCAGTAAGCACCCAGCAGATCCGGATCAGGGGCACGCCCCGCCAGGGTATCCGCAGGCGTCTCCTGGGCAGCCTCACCTTCTCCGCCGCCCTCGGTCTCGCCTCCGCCCCGGGCCCAGATCTCTTCCCATTGATGGTAGATGATATCCTGGGCGTCTTCTCTTGCGAAGAATGCGGCGTCATGCATGCAATAGCCGCTGACGGTGCCTGCATCCCCGGCTGCCAGACCGGAGCCCTCCCAGAGGGAAGGATCCTCCACCAGAGGCAGCGTTGCGGCTCCCGGTGTGGCAAAAGGACACAGATCCGTAGCAATCCTGCCGTCATACATACAGACATTGCCGGCATAGTGCACGGTGCATTGCTCCGTAGGGACATTGTCCGCGGCAAAAAGCTCCGTCTTGAGGCACCCGTCGCAGAGTCCTTCGATGGGAAGGAGTCCGGACTGGCTGCAGACCGTCATTTCCACGATGCCGTCGGGCCGTACGAAATCCCGATATTCCAGATTCTCGTGGATCCGGCTCATCACCGATTTCCACATGCGCTTGGAGATGGCAGACTCATCGTTGGAGCTGCTGGTGCTCATTCCGATGTTGTTATCATATCCCGTCCACACCGTTGCGGTGTAGTAAGGGGAATACCCTGCAAACCAGCAATCTTTGTAATCACTGGAAGTTCCGGTCTTACCCGCAAGTGCCTGGCCGGGGAAGGAAGCCTTGGAGCCGGTTCCGACGGTGAGCACATCCTGCATGGCATTGGTCAGCAGATATGCGGTGGTGGACTTCAGCACCCGCCTCGTGGAAGGATTGGTATTGTCCAGGATCACCAGACCGTCCGCATCCGTCACCTTGGTATATACCTTGGGGGCGATGTAGATGCCATCATTTGCGATGGTGGCATATCCGGCGTTCAGCTCATAGGGAGAAACGCCCCTGGTAAGGCCGCCCAGCGCCAGGGTCTGGTTCACATCGGTAAAGCTCTTGCCGCCGATGATGATACCGTCCGTCAGCGTGGTAAATCCGAATTGGATACAATAATCATATCCCAGTCTGGGGCCGATGACCGTCAGGTTCTTGACGGCGACGATATTCAGGGACTGGGCCACTGCATCGCGCAGAGACTGGATCCCGCGGTAGTAGCCGTGATACCAGTTGCTGACAGGGCGTCCGCCGTTGTAATTGAAGGGTGCATCATTGTACACCGTAGCCAGCGTCTTGCCACCGGCATCCAGGGCCGGAGCAAAGGAAGAAAGCACCTTAAAGGTGGATCCGGGGGAACGCAGGGCATTGGTGGCACGGTTTAACGTTCTCCGGCCTTCCTTGGCACCGCGGCCGCCTTCCATGGCAACCACATACCCGGTGGACTGATCCTCCACCACCATTGCTACCTGGGGCTGGGGCACCATGGAGATCGACTCCTCGTATTTGTCATCGGATTCCTCCAAGCCCAACTGCTCGAACATGGCGGCACGGTACTTGTCGATGGCTGCATAGGCGCTCTCCTGATCCGCAAAGATCAGATTGAATCCGCTGCTGCCGTTCTCCTTGAACCAGCTGGTCATGTTCTCCTTGGAGAAATTGTGAGGCTCTTCCTTCGCATCAAAAATGGTCAACGCATAGTTCAGATACCAGTGGGTCTGGGGCGAGAAATTGTCCGGATCCTGGAACTCTTCATCCAGGATCGCCTGGATATCGGGATCCAGGGTGGAATAGATCCGCAGGCCGCCGCTGACCAGCATGCTGGTCGCCTGGTCGGCGGTGTAGCCGGAGGCCACCAGATCCGCCTTCACCTGCTCATACACCGCATCGGAAAAATAGGACGCGGTGGAATCGTCCCCTTCCGTCAGCTCCGTATCGTGATAGCTGATCCGCTGATAAACGGAAGTGGTATCCGCCATGGCGGACATATACTGGGCATCGGTGATAAAGCCCAGCTCCTTCATCTTGTTCAGGCAGTGCTCCCGGCGCTCCGCATTTTTCTCCGGATGCTTGATGGGATTCAGCGCTGTGGGGCTCTTGGTTATAGCCGCGATCACGGCGCACTCGGAAATGGTCAGATCGATGGCGGATTTCCCGAAATACCGCTGGGAAGCGGACTCCACACCCAGGGTGTTCTGCCCCAGGTTGATGACATTCATATACCGCAGCAACAGGTCGTCCTTCTGGGTGTGCTTCGTCACCTCGATGGCCAGATACTGCTCCTGGATCTTACGCTGGATCTTCTTGATCTTGTTGGTGCCCTCTTCCGTCCAGTCCGTGAAGATCGTATTTTTCAAAAGCTGCTGGGTGATGGTGGAAGCACCCTGTGACACAGTTCCGCCGCTGGTGATATAGGTCCAGCCCGCACGGACCATGCCCTTGTAGTCCACGCCCTTGTGCTGGTAGAAACGCTCATCCTCCAGCGCCACAAAAGCCAGCCCCAGCTCCTTCGGCACCTGGTCCCAGGTCACCACGATACGGTTGGAATCGGTGCTGATGTACTCGTCGATCTTGTTCCCCCTGGCGTCAAAGACCATGGTGGCCTGACCGCTGGGCACGATCTCGCTGATGCGGATGGTGGGGGTCCCCGCCAGAATGGAACGGAACAGGCCGATCCCTCCCGCGATCCCGCAGATCACCACGCCGATCATCAGTGCCATGGCAACCTTAAAAAGGAGGAACAGGAATTTTCTCCCAAACTTTCCTCCCTTGGCATTCAATTCTCTCTGCTTGGACTTTACGCCCTTTTTGCCGTAATTCAGATCCATGAGTTACAGATAACTGGTGGGGTTCTTGCGCATCAGGAAACGAACCTCGTACCCGTTCTCCTCCACAATGTTGTTGACGATCCGCTCCGCCTCATCCACACAGGTCTCATTCACGCAGAAAACGCACAGATACCTGTGTCTGGAAAAAAGCTTTGCCTTCGGGTAGTTCATAAAATACGAAATACGGCTGGCCAGAAGACCCGCCTCAATAGCATTTTTGCATTCCTCCGAGTACACCTCGCAGAGCTGGTACTCGTTGTTCACTCTCATGGTAGAAAAAATCGTCTGCATACTCTCACTCTCGATAAAACGCCCGTTTCCGGGCAATTGCGCGAAAACAAACCCGCAGATTCCCGCAGGTTATTTCATTATAGCACATGTGGTTTTTCTTGCCAAATTTCCTTGCATCAAAGCAGCGAAACCCGACGCCCGAAGCACCTTACCATTCCGCAAAACAAGCCCCTCCGCATGGGAAGAGGCTTGCCGATCGATTCCTGTCACTACCGCAGCACGGCAATGCCGCCGCCGGGAAGCTGCAGGCTCCCGCCATCGAAGGTAATCTCCTCCTCAGGGCTTAAGGTGAGGGTGCTGTACAAACTGACATCCGTGCCGGAAAAATCCACGGTGACAGGATCGCTTGAAAGGTTAAAGACCGCGTAGATCCTGCTGCCGTCTTTTTCCCGGATCAGGACACCGGCGTCCTCCGTGGTGCGGACTTCGTCCACCGCCACTGTCCCGGAGGAAAGCTCCGGATTCTCCCGCCGCAGCTGCAGGGCGCGGCGGTAATAGTTCAGGATGCTCTCGGGATCGGCGAGCTGCTCCTGCACCCCGGGGAAGGCGGACCGGATGCCGTACTCCGCTCCCTCCGGGCGCCTGGTCATGCCGTTTTCCCCCTCGATGCCTTCCGTCTCCCAGAGCATGGGAAGGCGCTTATTCTCATCCGCATTGCCCTTGCTGGGCATGCCGATCTCCTCGCCGTAGTAGACGAAGGGATTCCCGGGGCAGAGCATGAGCAGGCCCCCGGCCCGCTTGATGGCATCCGCCTTATTGTTCAGGGCATTGGAGACGCGGCCCATGTCATGATTGGTGAGGAAAGGCGCATCGATATAGTCCGGATTTTCCGCGGAAAAGTCGGACTGATACTGGACAAAAGCCTCCGCCAGAGTCTTGGCGGAAAAGCGCCCTCTGGCCGCACGGATCAGCTTTCCTTCCGCCTGTGCCAGATCGAAATTAAAGAAGCTGTCGGTACCGCTCCCATAGTACTTTGCGATGGTGCTCTCCGCTGCCCACACCTCGGAAACCATGTAGAAATCCGGATTTTTCGACCGGCAATAGGTATAGAGATCGTTTAAGACCTCCAGGTTCAGGTCCAGATCCTTCTCGTCATAGTGCATGGCGGCATCCATCCGGAACCCGTCCACCCCCAGATCCAGCCAGTAATCCGCAATGCTGTACAGCTCGGTGCGCACCGCTTCGCTCTCCAGGTTTAAATCCGGCATCTCCGACCAGAAGACTCCTTCGTAGAACCGGTCCGTGCCGATGACCCGGTACCAGTCGCTGCCGGGCTGGGTGTCCGCAAAATGATAATAGTCTACGTAAGGGCAGGCCTCCGGATCCGGCGCCTCTCCCGCAGGCAGGGACCGGAGGTATTCCTTCGCCTCCGTAAACCAGGGATGTTTGGAAGAAGTATGGTTGATGACCATGTCGATGATAACGGAAATGTTCCGGTCATGGGCCTCCCGCACCAGCGTTTCAAAATCCTCCACGGTGCCGTAGCTTTCATCCACGGCGCAGTAATCCGTCACATCGTATTTGTGGTAGGTGGGGGAAGGAGAAACGGGCATGAGCCAGATCCCGTCAAATCCCAGATCCGCGATGTAATCCAGCTGCTGCGTCACACCTTTGAGGTCCCCGTGGCCGTCCCCGTCCCCATCGTAAAAGGAGCCCACGAAGATCTCATAATAGTTGCGATATTTTCCCGTACTCGGGACCGTTTCGTGATTCGCAGGAATGGCAACCGCAGGGTAGCCCCCAACGGTGGTCATCGCTGCAGCCGCCGCATCCGCGCCATCCGCGCCGTCCGCATCCGCTCCTTCATTTCCAACATCCGCGTCATTCCCGATCACTGTACCGGAGCCATCCGCTGCATTTCCCGCATCTCCGCTCCCGCCGTCCGCGTCCGAGGCGCTTTTCCCGCAGCCCGCCAACAGGCACAGCACCAGCAGACAGGCAAGTAGGGACAGAGTTCCTCGCCGGCTGCTCCGCATTTCGTTTTTCTTTCCCCGATCGTCTTTCCGATGTCTCATCTTGCAATCTCTCATTTCCGTTTTTCCCTGATACAGGAAAAGTGGAGCTCGCACTCCACTTTTCCAAAAGTAATGTATGAAAAGGTATTTATCCCTTTACGGCACCGCCGGTAACGCCTTCCACGTAGTAACGCTGCAGGCACATGAACAGGATGACCACAGGGATGGCAACCAGCACGCCGCCGGCGCAGAATCTGGTGAAGAATCCCTGATAATCGTTGGTCCATACCCAGCGGGTCAGACCTACGGCTACGTTGTAGCTGGTGTCATGTCCGAAGGCCACATAGGAAGCAAATACGTAATCGCACCAGGGAGCCATGAAAGCAACCAGGGCGGTGTAGATGATGATGGGCTTCGACATGGGCAGGGTCATGGTAAAGAAGATCCTCGCTCTGGAAGCGCCGTCGATGCGGGCTGCCTCGTCCAGGCTCTTGGGGATGGTGTCAAAATATCCCTTGCAGACATAATAGCCCATACCGGAGCTGGCGATGCCCACCAGGATCAATCCGGGGACTGCCCCCGCCTGGGTCAGACCCAAGGCCTTTAGCAGGAAGTACAGACAGATCATGGCCAGGAAGCCGGGGAACATGCCCAGGATCAGCCAGAAACGCATCAGGAAGGTCCTACCCTTAAAACGCATCCGGGACAGTGCGTAGCTGACGCAGAGCACGATGATGGTCTGGAACAGGGATACAAAGACGGCGATGATCACCGTGTTCCGATACCAAAGCAGATAGTTGGACTCTCCGCTGAGGATGAACTTGTAATTATCCAGGGAGAACTGCTTCGGTATGAAATACTCCACCATGCCGCCGTACTCGGTGGCATAGGAGCGGAAGGACTGGAGCACCAGCCCCACGAAGGGGAAAAGCCATACAACGGAGATGGCGATCAGCACCAGATAGGCAATGGCATTTCCCACAGCTCTTTTTTGTTTCATGGAAGAAGTACTTGTGTTATTAGCCATTATTGGAAGCCCTCCTCATCCTTAACCGAAGGCAGCATATTGTATACCACCAGTGAGATGACGGCTGTGACGATGAACACCATGATACCGATGACGGCTGCCATCTTGTAGTTGGTATCGTTCAGTGTGATCTTGTACAGCCAGGTTACCAATAGGTCTGTACGACCGGCGCCTCCCGCCAGTGCCATGGACTTCGGTCCGCCCTGGGTCAGGAGGAAAATGACATTGAAATTGTTCAGGTTGCCCGTATACTGGGTCAGCAGATAAGGGCCGGTAACAAACAGCATATAAGGAAGGGTGATGTGACGGAACATCTGCCAGGGAGTGGCGCCGTCGATCTTGGCGCTCTCGTAAAGGTCCTCGGGGATGTTCATCAGCAGACCCGTTGCGATCAGCATCAGGTAAGGAATACCGATCCAGATATTGATGACGATGATGGTGATCCTCGCCAGCATAGGATTGGTCCAGAAAGGAATGGCTTCATGGATCCAGCCCCATTTCATGAGATAGGTATTGATGAGTCCGTCCTTTGCAAACATCTTCATGAGATACAGGAGGGACACAAACTGGGGAACGGCGATGGTCATGACCAGGATGGTACGCCACAGCTTTTTAAACCTGATCCCCTTTTTGTTGATCAGGATTGCCACCGCCATACCCAGGAAATAATCCAGGAAGGTGGCAAAGAATGCCCAGACCAGCGTCCAGAGCAAAACGGAAACGAAGGTAGAACCGAAGCCGTTGGGGCCGAAGCTCAGCAGCTCCTTAAAGTTGTCCATGCCCACCCAGGTAAAAAGCTTGCTGGGGGACTGGTGGGTCGCGTCGTAATTGGTGAATGCCACGCAGATCATGAAGATGATGGGCAGCACCGTGAAAACAAAGATTCCCAGAACGGGAAGTGCCAGTAAGGTCTTGTCAAAATTGGAATCAAAAAGGCTCAGGAAATCTCTCTTGTTGCCGGGAAGCTTCTTGCCCGCCTTCAGGATCTGCTCTTCCTTACGGTTCTCCGCGATGTTCATCCGCCACAGGGCGATGAGGGCGATCACCAGGATGAGGCTTAACAGGCCAAAGAGCAGGATCAGGAAAGAGTCGTCCCCGTATACGGTCTTCCGTCCGACCTTTGCGGTCTCAACGGTACCCAGGGAGTTCAGCTTGCTCAAGTATTTCCAGCCGTAGAAATAGATCCAGGAGATGATCCCTGCCTGGCAGAACAGATACATGAAGCCCCGCAGGAAAGCACCTCTGCAGATGGGGCCGAAGCCCATGATGAGGTAGGATACCCTGGTTTTCCAGTCTCCTTCTATAAAGGTGGTGCCGATCTCGGCGATGTTTTTTCCGATGCCGGAAAATACTGCCGCGACGCCGCTTTTGTTTTTGTTATTCTCTGCTGCCATAGCGCTCCTCCCGGGTCCGGGATCCGGATGAATCCCGTCTCATAAAGGGAACACCCGGCAGAAGGATCTCCCTTCCGCCGGATGCCTTTCTTTGGTTTATCGAACCGTCAGATCTTATTTTGCTGCTGCGCAAGCATCGGTGAATGCCTGCAGAGCTGCCATCAGATCATCGTCAGAGCTGTCCTTGTTCAGAACGCCGGTGATGACATCATCGCCAAGGCCGGTAGCCAGAGTCCAATAGTCGCCGGGGTACTGTCCCTGAGGGATGGTGAATGCCAGCTGCTCAGCCAGTGCGGACAGAGCCACATCGGACTTCACTGCTGCGGATGCCTGAACGTTCAGGTTGGAAGGACCCCAGCCCACTGCCTCGTAACGAGCCTGCTGTACTTCCTCGGAGCTCAGGTACATAGCCAGAGCGTCGCAGACAGCCAGCTTGTTCTCGTCGTCCTGAGGCTTAACACCAAGGAGCTTGAAGCCGCCGAAGCCGCTGAGCTGATAGGTCTTGCCGTCGGAACCGGTGAAGGTGGGAAGCTTAGCGCATGCATAGTTGTCTCCGAAGAGATCCTGTGCTGCGGAAGAATCCCAGGTACCGTCAACGATTGCTGCCACGTTGGTAGCGTTGCTTACGGAAGAGCCGTTCTGGAAGGAAGGAGATGCTGCCAGATCGATCATCTCTCTCAGTGCAACCACGCCTGCATCGGAAGCATAAGTGATGTCACTGCCGTTGAATGCGCCGGTGCTGTCGATGGTGTAGTCAAGCTTGCAGCCGGTGCCGAAGAAGAATGCGGTGTTGTACCAGCCGGAGTTGATCTCGAAGTAAACGTTCTTGCCTGCTGCCTCAGCCTGCTCCATCAGCCCCTCAAGGGTGGAAGGATCAGAGATGACGCTCTTGTCATAGTACAGGAAGTATCCGTTATCGGAAGTAACAGGGTAAGCATAAAGCTCATCGCCCACGGTTGCAGCTGCAACAGAGCCTGCATCGTTCTGGGTCTTAACTGCGTCGATGTTCTCGGGAGCTACAGTCTCCAGAGCGCCTGCAACAACCAGACGAGCCAGCTGATCCTGAGGGAAACCGAAGATGTCCGCGCCTGCGGTAACGTCGGTGATCATGTTGCCGGCTGCATCGCCCTCACCGACTGCCTCAACAACGTAGGTGTAGCCTGCAAACTCGGGATGAGCTGCCATAAAGGTATCGATCTGCGCCTTGGTGAAGTCTACGATTGCCTCAGCAACCCAAACCTTGATCTCTCCGGTGCCGTAATCAACAGTAGCATCTGCTGCATCTGCTGCGTCTGCAACAGTATCTGCAGCCTGCTCTGCGGTATCTGCAACAGTTTCAGCCGTCTCCTGAACGGTCTGTGCTGCATCGGTAGCAGTCTGTGCTGCTTCCTGGCTTCCGCAACCTGCCATGGTGCCAACCATCGCGGTTGCAAGAAGAACTGCCAAAATCTTCTTCTTCATAATAATATCCTCCATTTGTGCTTGAAGCTTCGCTGTAGCGATGCTCCCTTTAAGTGAGTATGTTACTCGGCAGGCCTGGCAAGCCGCCGGAATAACCGTTTGTGTGTCGCTTTCCGGGGGGGGGCATCCGCCCTCCTTCGGAAAACGCGGTCGCAGTTGCGCAACCGATTGTCTGAAAACAGTTTATATCGATTCCCTTTGCTTTGTCAATTTGTCATTTTTGACGAATGGAAAACGGTTTTCTTAGTCGATTTTAACAAAGGGTTCGGAAGAATGCAACAGTTTTCAGTTTTTGGTGCTCTCCTTCAGGCTGATCTCGTAATCCAGCATGGTGAGGGGCCGGGGGTGCTTGCCGTTCAGCTGGTCCAGAAGCACCTGTACCGCCTTCCGTCCGATGTCCATGATGTCGAATTTCAGGGATGTGATGGTGACGGGGTAATTGTCCAGGAGTCTGCTGTAGTGGCAGGACGCCACCCGCATACCTCCGGGGATGCTGACCTTAAGGTTGTTCAGTTCCTGCACCACCTCGTTGCAGATGAAATCGTCCTGACAGAGCATGCAGTCCACCCCCAGGTGGAGCAGCTCGTCCACGGCTCTGGAGATCTGGTTTTTGGTGGCGAGGTCGGTGTAGATCCAGCGTTTATCGGGCTGTTTGCGATAGGCTTCATAGCCCTGCCGGAATCCGGCATAGCGGTCGATATTGACCATCTGATCCATGCCTCCACCCAGGTAGGCGATCTTCTCCATGCCTCTGGAGATCAGGAGCATGGTGAGCTCCTTGCAGGCTCCTGCGTTGTCATGGTCCACCTGAAGCACCTTGGGATCGTAACATCTGCCCACAGTGACGAAGGGAACCCCCGCATCTTTCAGGTACTCCACAAAGACGTCGTTCTCGTAGGTCCTGGTGAGGATCATGCCGTCCACCTTGCGGTTCCCCACCATGCGCTCCAGGGGATGGAGGTTGGTGCCGTCGGTGGTGACCACCAGCAGATCGTAATCATTGGCCTGGGCCACTTCCTCCGCGCCGTGCATGCAGGTATGGAAAAAGGGCATATCCACCAGATCCCGCACCTCGGGCATGATGATGGCCAGGTTGTAGGTCCGGGACTGGGCCAGGGATCTGGCTGCCGCATTGGGATGGAAAGAGTTGGCGTTGATGTACTGCAGCACGCGCTGTCTGGTCTCCTCTCCGATCCTGCCCTTCCCGGAAATGGCGCGGGAAACGGTGCTGGCAGAGACGCCCAGTTCTCTGGCCACATCGTGGATGGTCAATATTTCTTTGGAATCACCGGTTCCGGTGCTTTCTGTCATGCCCATAAGCCCGCTTTCCGCTTTCCGCGTTTTGTTTCTCTTACTTGCGCAATCTGCTCTCTATCGCAGCGGTTTTGGTATCGTCAGAGATGGCCCCCCCGGTCCGGAAAGGCGCCCGTTTGCGCAATCTCGAAATGGTGAAAATGCGCATATTTACGGTATTTCTCTGCCACATGCCTTCGGAATCCGCTGCGAATTGTCGCAATTCGTTGCACAAAAGTGCGCAATCGATTGCACAGCCTTATGGTAGCACCGGGGCGTAAAACTGTGCAAGCAGCAAGTTTCACAAGAAAGCGTTTTCTTAATTGTAGAGTTTTTACATAAAAATTTAGATGCTTTGCCGGCCTGACCAACTCTTCCCAATATCAAAAGACCTCCGGAATTTTATATCCGAAGGTTGCAAAATTCAAATACCAGTCAAACCGCTACTCTACAGCGAGGACGCGCAATGTCCCATCCTCCACCCGGAAGGTGATGTTAAGGCCCGCGTAGGCAAGGCCGTAGGTGCGGGCGGGATCGTCCTGGTAGGCAGGGCGGGGATCCTGGGAGAGGAGTTCGACGAGGGCGTCCCGTTTATCGGCAGGGATCCGGGCCAGGATCACATCGGGGATGTCGACCTGCAGCCGGTCGTCTGCGTGAAGGTCGGAAAAGCCGCCTCTGGCATTGGGATGCGCTTCCACGTAGGGGAGGTAGGGCTTGATGTCATAGATGGCGGTGCCGCTGCGCATATCGATACCGCTGACCTCCAGGATCACGCCGCTGCCCGGCCGCGTTCCAGGATCATGTGCCTCAGCATATCCCGCATCTCCCGGCCTAAGGACGCGCTCCAGCCGTACGCAGCTCATTGCGAGGGGATTTGGACGGAAGGGGGAGCGGGTGGCGAAGACGCCGCGGTATTCGTTGCCCCCGAGTCTCGGAGGGCGCACC
>JAILAF010000091.1 GCA_024681775.1 Lachnospiraceae bacterium | reverse complement strand
CGTCTCGGAGAACTTACCGTCATTGTTGGAGTCCAGATACAGGGCCACGCTGTAGGTCTGTCCAGCGGTGACCTGTCCTCTGTTCTCGATCCGGAATGCGTACTGAAGGGTAAACACATCATTGCCTTCCGCATCCTTGGTGGGGTTCAGGACCGTGACCAGATTATTGTTTGCCAACGTATTCCCGGCAGTATTGCGATAGGAATAGAACTGATTCGACGTATCGATCTTGGAGGGATTCGTCGCATCGGTTCCGATCAGGTTCAGCTTAGCCCGGTTCACAAAATAGACCAGGTTCCGATTGGTTCTCCCCGCCGCAGCCAGACTGTCCAGATTAGAGGAGGAGAAGCTCATGCTTCCGTAGGCTGCAAAGGCATAATTGATCAGTTCATAGAGGTAGGAGGAGTTGTCCACAAAGGCGGCATCCGCGACGGTCTGCCCCTCACTGCTGACGCTCAGCAGCGTATCGGAAATGACGAGGGGATACGCCCCCTTCAGATACTCGATCAGCGCATTGAACTTCTCCGTGGTCAGGTCGTTTCCGCTGGCTCGGGTGGGCATGGTATTATCCAGGTTGCCGCTTGCGGTATTGATCACATTATTGGTGTAATCCGTGGCGAGGAGGCCTGCGACGATCTTGTCATCCTCTACATAATCGCCTGTGTGGCAGTAAAACAGCCCCTTCATGTTGGGATCGTTGTATCTCGGGGAAGCGATGTTTCTGGTGGTAGCCGTATATCCGCCCGCCCCATTATCAGCATAATAGGTCTTGCTCTTATTGTCCGTAGCCCCTGCGCCGAAGGTACTGGCACCGATATAGATCAGGTCATACGCATTGTTCAGGTCATCGATCTTGCCAATGAACTCATTCATCTGCATGGAAACGATGGAGATCCTGTTCTGGGGGATCCCCGTCCACTGGCTGACCCTCGTGGTCGTCAAAAATCCGGCATTTACCGCATCTCTGGAGGGATCCGCGCCATCATATCCGTAAAAGGGCTCGATCTCCAGCACACGGATACCGCTTTCGACCTTGGAGTTCTCCGTTCTCTTATTCCTGAAGCCGATGATATAACGGAAAACCGTGGCGTCATCCACCTTTTCCTCCAACCGTCTGCTCCCGTAGCTGATATCCGCGGCGCGGGTCCTGTTTTCCAAAACCAGATCCTCATACACCGCTACATACCCGCCGAATCCCGGCTGGCCGTTCGCATCGAAATACTCTCCGGTCAGATTCCGGGACACATACGGATTCATGTTGGAGCTGTGATAAAACCATACGGAATCATTCACGAAGTTCAGGTTCTTATCGGAATAATCCGGATGCTCCTCCCGGTTCAGGTAGGTGATGACATGGCTGTTCCGATACAGACTGTCAAAGGTGCTGCCCACAGTAGTCCCGTTGCAGACCGAGCTGCGGATCAGGAGCCCGCTGGTGGACTGGCTGGGAAGCATCAGATAATCCACCAGATTCATCAGATTATGCGCACCGTTGTCGATCCTCTCGTACCCGGCGGTCGAGTGCCCATAGAACTGATTCAGATCGACGGTGACCGGCAGATCTGACTTGGCCACCAAAAGGGCCATCATCTTCGCCAGCTCGGAATCCAGGTCGTTTTCGGAGGTATACCTTCCACCCGTGATCACCAGCATATCCGTGCCCTCCAGAGAGAGCAGATTCTGCTTTCTATCCGGCTGAAGGGCCTTCATCTGACCGGGGGTAAAGGAGCTGACCCTGATCCGGAACGCGGAGCGCTCCTGCGGGGTCTCCAGCAGCATCACCTGAGAGCGGAACAGATCAAAGCTGGTAATTCCGCCCTGGTAATACACGAACTGCCCGGGGACGATGATCTCGTCACCAAACTGCTCGGAGGTCACCATATTGTAGTTTCCCGCGCCTCTGGTAAAGGCCGCGGAGCGCATCTCATAGATAAACGTATTCGCGGAGGTGTCGATCACCAGGTGTTCACCCTGATCGTCACAGTTAAAGTTCGTATGTGAAAAAATCACATCATAGAACCCGGAGGCAGCGTCCGGAGCGGGATAATCATTGATGTTAAAATCCTCGTTTCCGGAGATATCATCCAGGTAGGTCGTTCCGGCCTCCTCGTCGATCACCTGCTCCAGGATCGACTTCACATCGCCGTTGTCATCAATGAAAAACAGGTTCTTCACGGATTCCCAGGCTGACACGGGCGTGCCGTAATACACATACGCTCCGCTCTGTTTGCTGTAAAGCAGATTGCCTGCGGTGCTTTCATTCGCGGAGAGCGCATACAGCTCCTGATAGGTGTAGGCCGTGTTCTGCGTGGCGATATAATACGCCTTGCCCTCGCCGGTCTTTAATTCAGAAAGGCTGACATTCCCATCGGACAGCTGCTGGAACAGAACGGTCCAGTTCCCGCTCCAGGTGTTTACTCCCTGATCATCCAAAGCGGCGCTCACATAGCCCTGAACCGGCGTGTCGCTGCTGCTGGCGACGCGATAAGCGGTCTTGTCCGACTCCGATAGAGCGGCGTAGGCCTCCTCCGTGATCTCAAGGTAAGGCTCCACCATATAGGGCTTTACCGAACCGCTGAACTTTTCCTCCAGGACAAACTGCGCCTCTTTGCAAAGCCTCGCCGCAAATGCCGCTCTGGCCGCCTCATCCGTGTAGCTGACCAGCATATCCGTCCACTTCAGATAGGAACCGGAGGCGGAATCATAGACGCTCGGGAAGGGCTCCTGTCCATCCACGAAATAGCCAAAAAGCTCATCGCCTCTAAGCGCCGCAGACAGGTAGGCAGAGAGCGCCTCTTCATTTCCGGCAGCCAGATAGTCTGCGCTCCATGCGGTGTCCGGATGATTGCTCTCCGAGACAAGCTCTGTCACCTGAAAGACCTGATCGCCGGAATCCAGATACTGGCTCCGCAAGGTGGAAAGAGCCTCCGTCACATCCCCTGCCGCTTCCGTGGTCAGTGTCCCGCGTATCGTCAGCGAACGGATCCCAAAGATCGATCCGGCCAAGACAGCGGAAAGGAGAAGGAAGCTGCCTGCTCTTTTCAGAATTTTTGCTCTCTTGTTCATAAAAGAACCTCCAAGAAGAAATCACTCGCTCTCACCGTTCAAAAACAGATCAGAGGAATCAATTATTTGTCGTACCATCAATTTGGACACTGACATTGCTGTCCGGCATGGTAAAGGATCTCGTAGACGCGGCGCGCCAGCTCCCGTATCCGGTGGCAAACAAGCCGCTGGGATCCACGGACTTCCAACGCACATAATTCTTTGACGATGTAGCTGTGATCTCGACGCTGCTGCCTTCCAAAATGGTGATCCGGTAGTTGTTCCACTCCTTGGTCACCGTCTGCTTCACGCCGTCAACCCGCACCTCTATCGCGGAAATATCCCCATCCGTCTTACAGGTCAGCACTCTGGAGGAGGGAGCTCCGAAATACGCATACACCCTTCCGGAATCGCTGTTAGGAACGGTAAAGGAGGTGGAGGTTCCGCTCAAGCTGCCTGTGATACTGTTCTTGCTCCATCTCTTAAACACGTATCCCGTTGCTGCCTTTACCTCCAAAGAGACCTCGGCGCCCTCTGCAGCAGTAAAGGTCTGAGAAACAGCACTATTTGCGTTCTTGGTCAGCGTCTTGGTGACCCCGGCTATGGTCACATCCACGGATCCGTAACCGGGATAATCGTCCGAATCAACAATATTCACCGTGAACGTCCTCATCCTCGCGTACCGACCCTCTATATAGACACTTTCCGCTGGCATCACAAAGGAAGTGGTGGTCGTCGTTCCCAGGCCGTCTACTTCATCGGAATTCCATCTTCTGAATCCATAGCTTGAGGTTTCGTTGGCCGTCAAGGTAACCGTCGTTCCGTAGTCAACCAGAGAGTAATAATAATACTCTGTATTGTCGAAGGAAACGGTTCTCAGCTCGCCATTGGAGATAAACTGCGCCGTCACCTCATTATTGCTGCTGTTTGTTTTTGGATAGATCCGGTACTGGAACGCCCTGAACACCGCCGTAAAGTCCAGATCCTTTGCGGGCATGGTAAACTCAATGAAATTCTCGTTTTCGTACCTTTCTCCATTGACCATCCGATAGTCAGAGGTGTAGTACCACCCCTCTCCTAAATCCTCGGACAGTATATAATTGTAACAATAATAATATGTCTTGTTGCTTACATTGAAGTAGATCCTGACAGTCTTCCCGGGTTCGACATAAACAGACTCGTACTCCGCCTTGTCATTGGAGCCCAAAACCGTCCAGTTGTCCCTGGAGGTCTCCTGTCTTACCGTAACTGTACCATAACCCAGACTATAATCCGACACCTTATAGTTAATGAGGTACGCCTTATCCCGGAAGTTTGCGACCACCTTCACCTCGCCCTTGGGCATGATGAAGTACTCTCCGTTCGCATCCTTCTGAACCGGAATGCTGGCGGAATTAGACACCTGGGTCACGCTCCAGCTGTCAAACAGGAAATCATCGCTCTTCACAGCCTGGGTCAGGTAGACCTTGCTGTCCTTGGAAAGCGCAGTGGTGCCACTCACAACGGCGTTGCCATTGCAGGTAGCGGAAGCCGTACCCTTCGCCACATCGTTCACGGAGATGGTGACCTTATAGGTAGGCTCAGTGTAGCCGATGGTCAGATAGAACTCACCGGCACCGGTATTCTTGGAATAAACGTTGGCAAAATTGCCATTGGTATCCTTTCCTTTGCCCGGAATGGAATCATATCCCTCATACCAGTTGCCTTCATAGGTGAACTTCAGGCTGGAACCGGCATTTGCCTTCAGGAAGTCCGTCTTCGCATAAACTTCCACATAGTATCCGGTGTTGTCCTGGAGCTGCTGTCCGGTGGAGCCCACGCTACGGATGTAAATGTTCGAATTCTTGATCGTAGCAGCGGAACTGAGGGTATTGTAGTTCAGGTTGTATTCCGGATGCTCGTAATAAAGGATATCACAGCTGTCCAGACCGTTCTCGTATAAAGACATGTGATCCACAACAGGCTGTCCGGGAGCATCCGCGAACACGAAGCTACTGTACTTATCTGCGCTGCCGGGTCTCATGGAGATGGAGAAATAGTTCTTGTACTGGCCGTTCTGCGCATACAGGAAGTAGTTCTTGATATCCTCACTCCAACCTTCGGTGATGTTGAAGTAGATCTTCTTGACCACATACTCTCCGTCATCACCGGCAAATCTGTCCTTGTTGGTGGTATTGTCGATCACACCGGCATCCAGAGCGTTCTGGAAGGTTCCTGTTCCGGTGGTTGAGAAATTCACCTTCGACTCGGGAAGGTCCTTAAATGCTTCATAGGTATTCGAACCGACGGTAAACTTCACCGAAAAGCCATCGATCATGCTCAAGGGAGAAGCCCCGGGCTGAGCTGCCACACGGAAATCCCTGCTGAAGGAATACTTGGAGCTCGGCATCAGGTAAAGCTTCACACCATTAATCAGATTGCGGTTCATATGACTGGGATCCGGATCCGGATCAGCATCATAGACCAGAACCAGGGGCAGATCGTCGGCATCGATCACCGTATAGTTCGTTCTGACATTGATATACAGCTGATCCTTTTTCAGGAAGGGATACGGGGAACCGTCCACCGCACACTTGGAATAACCATTACCCGGATAGCCGATGTAACCCATCACAGTCTCTCTGGTGTTATCGCTCTTATAGCGATAAGCAGCCAGATTAATGGTAAGTCCCTCATCCTGAATCTTCTGAATATTTGCCCCAAACAGATCCGTAATATCCCATCCGGTATAAACCTGCCAGGGGATGTCAGGCACAGGAGAGATCTCAAAATTCTTCGTAAAGGTCAGCTGATCCGTCGCCACACCGGGATCGGTGTAGGTCAGGGTGATGCTGAAGGTCTTGGCGACAGGCACTTCCTTTGTGCCCACCATGGTGGTGGCAAAGGTGATATCCTCGGGGATGGTGAAGATCACACGTCCGTCATCGGTGATGTTCTGGTCGCTGAAGATCACGTCCGTTCCTACTGCTGCAGTACCGCCGAAGCCACCTGCAGGGATCACGGTATAGGGAGCGATGTCCATACCGGTCATATCCTCGAAGGTATAACTGGTGACATACTCTCTCATCACCTTCAGATTGTTACCGTCCACGCCGGCCATCTGGAAGATGATCTTCTCGCCCGGGTGAAGGATGGTGTTGGTATGCGTATCGGAATACTTCTCAGGGCCGAGAATGTCAGCTTCGCCGGCTACCGGATTGACTCTCGGAATCTCCTGCGCATTATAGGTGGTGGTGGTGACGCCCTCCGCATCCGTGGTGGAGGTCTCATCGATCACCTTAAAGGTATTCACGGAATAGTCCGTCACTCGGCGGACATTTACATTCACGAAGCTACTGGAATCCGCACTGGAAACAGTATGGGTGGCATCAGACTTGGACGCCTCCAGACGGAAAGCAGGAGTCAGAGCGGGATTCTCGCCCAGGCCGGTGAACAGGCCGAAGATTCCGGCATTGGTCACAAAGCCGGTGGCGGTGTCCAGAGGCTTGGGATCCGCATCATGGATGCCCCAGTTAGCGCTCATGCTGGTATTGCCGTCGCTGAAACGGACCGTCACACCCAGCTTACTGACGGGGAACTGCTCTCCGCGCCATACATAGATATCAGAAGGGCTGACCACGACTTCGTCCACAGCCACGGTGTCATCCACATGAGGATCCGGCAGCTCGGAGCCGTGATAAACCTGGATCCGGTTCCGGAGCAGGATCTTGTTCTCCAGGGTGTACTCTTTCTCATCCTTGGGAGAGATGGTGATCTCATAATTGATGACGCTCTTGGAAGCCACCTCGCTCAGGTCGATGGAGAAGGTCTTCACATTGCTGGCCAGGAGCTTGGGGCTCTCGATGACAGTGCCGTCATATTTCACCTGAGACAGTGTCACATCGCCGCTCTTGCCGGTGGCGCCGTCTCCCACCTTATCCCAGTTCAGGATGTAATAGTCCGCGTCATTGTAGACGTACAGGGAAGTGGTATACTTCGCGTAATCGTCCACATCCACGCCTTCCAGATCCACCAGGCTGGTGATATCACCGGCCTCTTCCGTTCCGGACTCATCCGCCAGCTTGGAGCTGTACTTGTAGCTGACGCCTCTGGCTGCGTCGATGAGGATCTCCTGCAGCTGGTTGGACAGGAGCTGTGCCTCATACTGCATGTCTGTATCGGCAGCGCCCTGTGTATAGGTGTTCTGGGAAACCATAAAGAAGGCCATGATGGCAGCTCCCACGATACTCAGGATCGCAAGGCTCACCACAAGCTCGACCAGGGAATATCCCGCCTTCCCGATCTTCAGCTTCCTCTCTCTTTGATTATTCATGATCTTTTTCAACATTTTCATCATTTTGCGTGCCTCTTTGGTTTCCATTCTCAAACAGGTACCTGCCAATTACGGTACGATGATCTCTACTCTTCCGGTCAGCTTCACGATATCGATGATCCTTCGATGGGAAGCCTTCGTTACGGTAAACTGGGTCAGGGGAGCGGTATTGCCGTCCTGTTCGACATCATTCAAGCCGCCGGTAGCCCGGTTAAAGCTGAAAACCAGAACGTGTGAATCCGCCGATGTGGCGGCCTGGACATCGCCCGTATAAGCTTCCAGCGTTCCCAGAACATCGTTATCATGGGTCAGGATCACGCCGGCCTCACCGATCTTCTCAGCAGGGGAGTAGGTCTCGCGGATGGCAGCTTTTCCGGTGTCATCCGTTATCGTGTCCTTGATGTAGGTGCGGGCATAGACACCGTTGTCATTGTAGTACAAAAGCAGGTTGGCCTCCTGGAAGCTCATGCTGTTGGTGCGGGTCTTTTCCATGTAGTAGACCACCTTCTTGGCGCATCCCACGGTCTGTCTTCTGGGAATGATGCCCAACAGGGATATGGTCCCCCCTGCCAGCACCGTCATGATGGCCACCACGACGATCAGCTCCACAAGGCTAAATCCTTTATTGTTCTTCTTTGCGAATCTGTTCATGTCCGTTTTCACTTTCTGTGAGCTTTTATCAGCCCTTTGTCCAGTTTCTGTAGGTGATCAGGCTGTCCAGATCGACATAAGTGGAGTAGTTTTCCACCTTGCCCTTGTTCACGTATGCGGTACCGTTGATGAAGTACTTTCCGATCAGCGTATTGTCCGCATCGATCTCCATCTCCAGGAGCTTTGTGATCAGGCCTCTGTTGGCGGTGACCTGTGCCCAGGTATCGGGATCGGAATCCGCTCCGGTGTAGAGGCTGTTGTATACGGAGATGGTGCCGCCGCTGAAGATCAGGCCCTCATAGTTTCCGCGGACGAAGACATCACCCGTGGCGATGACCAGATTGATCTTGCGGTTCTCGGTGTTGGAAGCCAGGCTTCCGACCTCGACGGGTGCTCCGCCTTCATTGTTGATGACGAAGGCCACTGCCGGCATGGACTTGGATACACCGCCCTCTTCGTAGTTGTAGGTGGTGGAGTAGGTCTTTCCGGTGGTGGGGACGTCCACGCCCTTGACAGCGCTCTCATTGATGATGTTGTTGTAGGCGTTCCGTCCGGTTCCGGTCTCACCTGCATTCAGACCGCTCAGATTTGTGGTGAGCTTGTAGCAAAGGCCCTTGTAGGAGCTGTCGAAGCCGACGATCAGATTTCTCAGGTAGGACTGCTTATTGGATGCCAGATGTCCGATGTAGGTGTTGTCTGCCTGCAGGACATACTTTCCGTTGTTCTCATCGGAACTGCCGGAGACATACTGGTAAGTCAGGACATTACCGGCACTGTAGATCTGGGTCTGGCTGGTATGGCTTAACTTGATCTGGTTGTTGTAGGCCTTCAGATAGCTATTGAAACGATTACCGGCATTTGCCATGTAATCTCTCGCATAATCCGCCGCAGCCTGATCGTTGGAGAACTTCAGGTAAATGTATACCAGGATCTCGTTTCCGGAATTCGTCGTCACCTGACGGAAGATCGGGGTCACGGTGACATTGCTGTCATAGGAAGCCAGAGTCTTATTCGTCACTCTGGAGACGGTGTTGATGTCGAAGTGATTCGGTGTCGCCAGCCAGGTATTGTACTCAGACTTCGTCATGGGATTGATGGTGGCATCTCTGTCTCCCACCTTCAAACTGTCGGTGGGTGCCAGGAACACGATCTGGTCCGTCTTTACGGAGAGGGATGCACCCATCCGGGCCGTTCCCCTGGTATCCGCCTCGTCAATGCCCTCAAGGGGATCCAGCGTTCCGGTGATGGTCCGGCCGTCGATAAAGGAAGTACCGGCCAGAAGCAGGGACCCGTTGGTCATGTTAAAGTCCAGGTTGGTGTTAGCACCGTTTACGATGATGGAGCTGCTCTCGTCCGGATTGCTGCTGTCCACGCCGCCGTTGCCGTATCCAAAGTAGGATCCCTCGATGGTGGCACTGACATTATGCTTGGAGATCTCCAGATCATCCGCGATGTAGAAAGCGGTCTTGTTGGAGCCTTCCAGTACGGTGCCGTACTGCATCACGCCGCCTACCACATTCGGGGTCTGAGAGCCGGTGACGGACAGATTCTGCGCCCATACCGTATCGCAGTCTAAGAGTACGGAGCTCAGTGCGGGCACCTGGATCTCGCCGCCGGTAACCAGATAGCTCTTCGCTCCCGCGGAGCCGCTGGACTTCTCGGTGGCTGCATTCACCTGCAGACCTGCCAGTCCGTTGGTATTGGCTCCGATGGAGGTGATACCGTTGGTCCCGGTACCGGTGTACTCATAGCCATTTCCGATGACGATGCCTTCCTCGCCGGAGTATGCGTTTCCGGTAAGGGAGATGCCACTCTTGTAGCCGATGTTGATGCCCTTCTGCGCCACGAAAGCGTAATCATAAACATTGGGCAGGACCGTGGACTCCGAGAAGGAGATGTCGGGGTGATTCATCAGGATATCCGTGGAGATCTTGGTGAAGTAACCCTGGTTGTTACCGTCCTTGCCGGTGTACTCGATGCTGATGCCCTTGAGCAGGACACCGTTGGTGGTACGGACGATGCTGTCCGTTCCGCTGGGTACATTGCAGCTTACCTTCAGGAAGCCGTCATGGACATATCCGGCATACTCTTTGGTCAGCAGGCTCAGGATCCCGTGCTCGTACAGACCGGTGGTGATATTGTAGATATAGGTGTTGGTGGAAGCATCCGCATCCACATCGTGCTCGTTACCGATGAGGTAATGGGCATCATCTCCGGTGATGGCTGACTCGGATACCGCCTCGATCAGCTTGTTCATATAGCTGGACCGGAAGGTGGCGAGACGCTCCGCCTCCGTCACGGCCAGACCGGTGGTGGAGTCCACCATCTTGTACTGCTGCATAGCCGTGGTATAGGCATCCTGGATCGCCAGGGAGATCAGTCCCTCCAGACCGACATGGATCTGGTCCAGAGCGGTCTCGGCGTCATAGAAGTTCTCCTTGGACTTACGCTCTGTGGACTTCATCTGCATGTTGAGCAGGGCGATGGAAGCCAGCACGGAAGTCAGCACCGAAACCAGCGCGATGGCCACGATGACCATGACGATACCGGCACCGCGGTTTCCGATCTTCTTCGCTCTCCGCCCGGAAGCCATTCTGTATACTGTTTGCATCAAACGCATCATCATCAGAGCCTCTCCCCCTTTACGTATGAAGGGTACCGTACATCGTTTCTTTCAGTTCGCCGGTCACATTGTTTACATAATCATTGTAAGCCTCTCCGGCGGTGGATTTGACTTCCGGAGCGTTTCCGGTTCCGTGGAGGAATACCTCAACCGTCACATCCATCAGTCTGTCCACAGCTGCTTCATTGGCCAGCGAGCTAAGACCGAACATGGTCTCCGAATTGGCCGGAGTAATGGCCGCATTGCCAAAGAAGTAATTCGCCTGGGAAGGAACATCCGTTCCGGCAAAGGTCTTTCCAAGGTTCGTGGAGATGGCGACGATATTCTTGTCTGTATCTGTTATATCGGCTCCATCTTTCTTCAGGTTTATCCTGACGTTCACATGGTAGTTAAGTTCTGCCGGCTCCAGCGTATCCACATTGGAATTGGTCTGTTGCTTGATGATACTCACCGGAAGGACTCTCCCGTCGATATCTGTGGTGTTGAGATTCAGCTTGATCTCATCCGTCTTCCAGCCGTACTCGGGGGGATACCAGACGTAAATGCCCTTTAAGCCGATGGTGGTGTCGTCCTGGTTGGTAAACACAATATCGGTGTAGCTCAGCTCGTGAACCGTGGTGGCGCCGTCCTTGTAGCGGTAGATGTACTCGGCGGTGACCTTCTGGGATGTCCGCCACTCACCCGTCATACCCACATTCACCTTTTCCTCATTCAGGGTGATGAGGATGCAACGCTCCACATTGGCTGCGGAGAAAGTGTAGTTTCTGACGGGGTCTTCCACGAAGAGCTTCAGAGCCTGCACGGCCTGATCATCATACACACCCGCACCGGAAACGATGGCACAGTAGTTGCCGTCGATGGTAGGCAGGGCGATGGTCTTCATGCTGTTGTAGTTCTGGCCGGAGGTGGCGGCTGCGGTGACATTTCCATCTCCATCCACCGTATCCGTGTACTTGGAACCATCCAGGGTGATGGCGACGTCAAAGCTGGTGCCGTCCATTCTCACATCCTCGAGGTACAGGTAGTACTTGTTGTCGGTGGTCTTGTAGTAGGTATTGTTTACCGTGTCGTAGTAGCTGGCCAGCGTCACAGCCGCCCCTGTACTATCCAGGGTCTGCGCACTCTTTGCCAGCGTTCCGATATGCTGAGCCAGCGCAGCGGTGGGCACCTTGTTTCCAAACTCATCCTCCGTGTACATGGAGTTGTAATCGCCGGTGAGGGATCCGGGCAGAAGGGTAAATCTTCTGGGATCCTCAAACTGTGCGATCAGCGAGGATATGCTCTCACTCTTTGTCGCTTCCATCACGCTCTGTGCCAGGGTTGTGGCCTTGTGATTCAGCTTGGCCTTGGCATTGATGCGGACGGAGACCACCAGCATGTTGTAAAAGGCCACGGAGATGATCGCCAGGATCGTCATGGCCACCAGAAGCTCTACCAGCGAGAAGCCCGCATTGTTCGTGGCTTTATGATGTTTTTTCAGGCTGCGCCAAAATTTCATTTCCCATTTACCTCAATCAGGCACGTGATACCACGTGCCTGATGAAAGAATCCTTAATTCGCGGCATTCGTACTTTCTGTCTCCTCGACATCCTCAATGGTGACGAAAGGATTTTCGGTACCGAGTTCGACAGGAGTCAGAGTCGGCTGCATGTATTCCTTCGTGGATCCGCCGAGATAGTAGTCGCTCATTCCGACGCTTCCGGTGAGGAAGCCGGTGCTTCCGTCGAAAGCAAGGATCACGGAGGAAATCGACTTTCTGTTCTGCAGCGTGTAGATATCTGCGATCAGATCCTTCAGGCCCTTGTAGGTGGTGGTGACACCGAGTCCGGTGGAGCCGGCATACAGGGAGTAGACCGGGTACGGATTCGAGGTGTCGATGACACCGGACTGCGGAGCGTAGGACTGGTCCACCGCGCTGTAGTCGGCGGTGTACACATTCTCAGGCTCTGCGATGTTCATGGTGCTGACGAACATGTAATCCTTGGAGTTGAAGTTGTCCTCCTCGTAGACGAATTTCATGCCATCCTCGGGAAGGGTGTAGGACGGGAACTGGTTGGTCAGGAGGGTGATGTCCTGATCGTATCTCGGGGTCTCACTTAAATAGAAGTCTCTGTTCTGCTCAAGCGCCTCGTACTTTGCGATCTCTGCCTCCACGGCCACGGCCTGGTTTTTCACCTGTTCGGCCTGCTCGTTAAATTTCTTGTATCCGAAGTTCCAGCAAAGGTAACCTGCCAGAATTCCCAGCACTCCGAGAAGGAGTGCCACCTGATTTTTCTTTACGTTCATCTTCTTTCACCCTCCTAGTTCGAAGCGCCGTTCTCAGCTTCGATCTGCTCCTGGGTCTTGTAGAAGCAGGTTACGCTGAATGTGACATTGTGAACTCCGTTCAGATCGATCCCGAACTCGCTGTTCGCCCAGTAAGGTCCGGTGGTCTCCTCTGCGGGAGCTGCTTCCTCTTCGGTCTCTTCCACATCCTCACCAAGCTCCTCGAGGACTTCTTCCATAGCTTCGACCTCCATGGGGATCTCGTAGGAGTCGGTGATGCCGGCCACCGTCAGAGTATCGATGGTGCTCATGTTACGAAGCTGCTGGACGACATTGGCCATCTCCACCTTGCCGGGCACGGTGAAGCTCATGGTCACGGTAGTCTCCGCTGCGGAGAAGGTCTTGATGGTAGCACTGGAAGGCAGGACCTGCTCCAGCTCGCTCAGGAAGGCCAGAAGGTCTTCGTTATGATTGCGGGTCATATCGTAGATCACGCGGACCTGCTCATCCGCAACCTTTGCATTCTGATAATCCATGTAGATCGCGCGGATCTCATCCATGGATGCCAGCTTCACATTGTCGTTGGCCAGGCGGGTCTTCTGGGACTGCAGCTCGGTGTAGCTCTTGAAGATCAGCGCGCCGCCCACTACCAGACCAGCCAGAAGGACGAGGATGCCCAGAGGCAGGTAATTGGTGGCACCGGTCTGACCAGCGTCCTGCTTGCCCTTCTTGTTATTATCCGCTCCGCCGCCCACGAATCCGACCGGATTCACGGCTGCGCCGATGGCGGTGATGTACTCGCTGAAACGTCCGTCTGCAAAGGACTTCTCCAGGCTCTGGCCTTCCAGATGCTTCAGACCCACGGTCTTCACACCCAGTTCCGAGGTGAGGAGCTTTGCCAGGCCGCTGATCTCACTGCCGATACCGGTGAGGTAGATATTGTCGATGACCTTGCCCTGATTTCTGGATCCGTAGTAGTCCATGATCCGGGCGATGCCGTTGATCAGCATCCGAAGGGATCCGGTGACCTCCTGCTTTGCGGCAAAGAGGGTTGCATCGGAATCTTCCGCGGAAGTATCCACCTCTTCCTCGTCAGTGACGGGCTTAACAGCCTTCTCTTCTGCCGCTGCGCCTGCGGCTTCATAATCTCTGTCGGCTGCGGAATCCTTGTCCAATGCAGCCTCGGCGCCGGCAGGCATCACGGTGCTTCTGGGAGCGCCCTGTGCGGAGAGCGAGAAGCTCAGGCAGTATTTGCGCATCATCAGATCCAGTGCGCTGTCATAATCGTTTGCATCAAAAGCAGGCTGGCTGACTACCGTATTGATGGCATCATCCACGCCGTATGCCACGTTCCTCTGCAGGACGATGGCCTGATTCTCTATGATGGTGACCACGGAGGAAGTCTCATCCGCCTTGATGACCATCTTTACGCCATCCTTGCACTCATTCTTCACCATCTCGTAGATGGAGTTGCCGGAGTAATCGCAGGCGACCATCTCCATGCCCAGAGCTTTTGCAAGGTTGCGATAGCTTTCAAGTAAAGTCTTCGGAACTGCCAGGAGCAGAAGCTTTCTGCCGATGGTTCCGGTAGCGTCCGGAGCTTCGCCCATATTAATGTAGCCCAGCTCGTGCTGAGACAGATCAATGGGGAAATATTCCTTAATATTCGTCCGAACGACTGCGTCGATCTGTTTCTCCTTCACATTGGGGATCACCGCCTCGCGGCTCGCCACCTTGGAAGAAGTAATGGGGAAAACAGCCTGCTTGGACTTCAGGCCGTTCTTCTGGATGGTCTCTTTTAACAGAGACACAAATTCCGGGGTAGACTGAATCTCCCCGTCTACGATCACGCCGTCAGGGGTCGCGACCTTCGCATACTTGTATACCTTTGGAGCTTTCGCCTTATAATCTGTAAGGCACAGTCTGGTGAAATTTGCACCGATCTCGATGCTCAGTACTTTTGCTGCCATTGTTCAGGTACCTTTCTGAATCCTTTCTGTCCGGAGACCGCTTATAGTGGGTTCAATCCATTTCCGCCACAGCGTCGCCCTTCTCCGGCTATTTTATTGAAATGAACGCAAACTCCCGTCGGTTTGTCGAATCGTATCTATATATTATGTTATAACCCGAGAAACCGCAGATACGCTTCGATCAACCGCTCCCCCCAGAGCGCGCTGATCGCGACTCCGATCGAGAGATACGGTCCCATTGCCAGCATCCTGCCGGCGTCCGAAACCTTCATTCGAATCAAATGGATCACTGAGCCAATAATGCACCCCAACAGGAAACCCAGGATGATGAGCTTCCAGCCCAGCAAAAGTCCGCAGGTAGCCATGAGCTTAATATCTCCGCCACCGATTCCCCTTCCATGGGTAGCGTAAAACAAGATCATAAGAAACCCACTGACGACCAGGGAGCCGAACAGATACGTCCGCCAGCCGCTAAGGTCTGCCAAGAGTCTGACAGCTCCCAGCGCCAGTATAAAGTAATTGAAACCTACGGGTATTTCGTAGGTTCTGAAGTCTATGACACTCAGTGCCAATAGGCTACTGAAGAGTAAACAGTATAGCAGGGTTTCTACTGTCAGTCCCTTCATAAGAAAAGTAATTGCGTACAGGACCCCGTTCAGTCCCTCGATGAGAGGGTACTGAACGGAAATCCGTGCTTTGCATTTACGACATTTCCCACCCAACGCGATCCAGCTAAACAGCGGGACCAGATCATACCACTTCAGCACGTATCCGCAGCTCATGCAATGAGACCGGGTGGTGATGAAGTTCTCCTTCTTCGGGATCCGGAAGATCAGCACGTTCAGGAACGAGCCGATGACGATTCCCAGGAGGAAGAAGTAGGTTGTGATCAGAATGGTGGGGAGCATGGCAACACTCGCTCGAGAGTTATTTAGCCTTGTAGCTAGAAGCTCCGGCTTCAGTGGTGAGGTCCCAAGTAGAGCTTCCATCAGTCACAGTAACGCTAACCACACCAGTAGTTGCATTCCAGGTGGCGGTGAAATTAGTGCTCAGGCCAGTGATCTTAGCAGTGGTAACAGGTGCCTTGGTGACAGTTCCGTTGGTCAGGCTAGACGCAATTGCATCGCTGCTGATCGTGTCAGTGGAAGTGGTGCTAAGAACGCCATCTGCGATAGCGCTCTGGATTGCTTCCTTGATCATATCCGCATTCTGGATGTCCTTGCCTCTTCTGGACTGCTCAACATACTTGATGAACTGAGGAGCCAGAACGCCGACGAGCACTGCCATGATGGCAATAACGATGATCAGCTCGACGAGTGAGAAACCTTTGTTGTTCTTCTTCATGATAGTTATTCTCCTTTTCATAATGTTTGGGGAACCCCCCTGTATCTCTAACAGTCCTTCCCTGCGAAGAACTGAAAGATTCAATTATTCGTTGTGCCTATCCAGATACCGGACACCACATCTTGTATCAATGTAAGCACAATTACTAGCATAGTTTATCAAATCTTTAGAAAGTTGGCAATAGAATTTTTATAATTTCTATGATTCGTTTTTTGCTTCTTCCTTAGCAAATCGTGCGTTTCAGACACTCCAAATGTCAGATTCAGTTTCCAACTCTCCGAATTCAAACTGCCTGCACATAAATGCAGGCAGCCGAATCATCATTATGGTTTTGAATCTTACCTTTACAGATTTCCCAGATCCTGGTACATCTTGAGCATGGGTGCCATGCAGGCTCCGATCAGTACGCCAACTACACCTGCTAGCACAATGATGATCATCGGTTCCATGGCAGCCATTAAGGATGCAACTGCCATTTCCACTTCTTCCTCGTAATAGTCAGCCAGTTTATCCAGCATATCCTCCGTATTACCAGTTTCTTCACCAATCCGTACCATGTAGTACACCATCGGAGGGAAGAGTCCACAATCTTCCAGGGGAGCGGAAAGCGGCTTACCGACCATGATCTGCGCCTTAGCATCCTCCAGAGCTTCCTTAAACCAGATGTTTGACATGATCGTAGAAGTGATACCAACGCCCTCCACCAGGGGAACGCCGGAACCGATCAGCGTGGACAGTGTCCGCGCCATCTGAGCGGATGCGGATTTCACTACCATATTCTTGACCGCAGGAATCATCATGGCCAACTTTCCAAGTGCATGCTGCCCAGAGAGAGTCTTGGACCAGGACTTGAAGAAAGTGACTAACGCAGCAACCACAATCAAGATAAGCCACCATCTAGCCTGAATAAACTCACTCATTCGCATAACAGCCTTGGTGATTCCAGGAAGATCAGAGCCTAAGTCCGCAAACATCTCTGCATATCTCGGAATGACCACCACCAGCATAACAATCACAACGGCAATGGCAACAAGCAAAACAACGATAGGATAGATCATCGCCTTTTTCACAAGCGCCTGTGTCTTGCTAGTCGTTTCGAACTGTTTTCCCACTCTCTGAAGGGAAACATCCAGACTACCTGAAGCCTCACCCGCTGCCACCATATGAATCATAATAGAAGGAAACACCTTGGGATACTGTTCCATAGAACTAGCCAACGTCTCTCCTTTTTCAGTGCTTACACGCACGCCTTCGATGGCTTCCTTCAGCATCACGTTCTCGGTTGCATCAGCAAGCATCCGCAAAGAGTCCAGAATAGACACGCCCGCTCGGTTCATCGCAACGAACTGGTTACAGAATACAGAAAGATCCCTTGCACTGGGCTTCCTTTTGAACTGGATGTTGATATCCTTGTTGAGAGCGCTCTGTTCCGTCATCGTGACAACCGTTAACCCCTGTCCGCGGAGGTCAGCCCGTGCCTTATCCTGATCATCTGCCTGAACACTTCCCTTAACAGTTTTGCCCGTCCGATCGATTGCTTCATACCCGTAACTGGCCATTTTATTGACTCCCTTATAAAATGATTTGCTTTCGATACTGAAAATAATCAAAATCCATGGATAGTTTATCAATTTTTTAGAAACTATGCAACACCTTTTTTATGCCGCTTTTAGTTCGCTTTTAGTTCAGCTATCAATGCACATTAATAAGCATAATAACTATGGTAAGCAAAAGCGAAACACATCCATCTTACCAAGGAAAGTATTAACTGTTTTCACATACTTTAAAGCATTTTCGCCAGATAACCCCTGGCTGAAAAGATTTAACCAATCTTTTTCCATCATTCTTGGTATTCCATGAAGAAGATCCCCAGTAACAAGCATATCAATTGAACCATCTTCGTGAAACTCCGTATTCTCATCAGCAAAAACGTCCTTTGAAACCAGCAAAACGAAACTCTTTCCGTCGGTGTCAGGAACTTGTTCGAAATACTGACGAATTCCATCCTCCGGATTCAATTCCACATTGTAGCTAAAGGCGTACACTTCATTTGAAAGTCTAAGTGGTCCAGCCAGCCACGTCAATTCCCAATCTGCTGGCATCAACGCAACAACATCGCGTTTGTAACATATATCTTCAAGTTCTTTCGTATTCATTTCCGAGAACAAGTACGAAGAATGATTAATTATGCCTAGAGTAATCAAAAAAACATATGTCAGTATTGAGAGCAAAACAACGACATGATTGTATGCAGACACAAGAATTCTATACAAAACAGATGCAATTAGTATTGAAGCACACGGAAATAGACTCATCAAATAACGATCTGCCACATCTCCCATTGAACGGAAATTAGAAAACTTAGCGACAAAGACAGGGTAAATTAGAATAGTTCCACATAGCCCAATATAAGGTGCAATATCAACTATATTATGTCTATGCATCCATTCCTTAGCTTTTCGAATAATTGATTTAACCCACTTTTCATGACGAAAAACGTAACCAAACATAAATAACACAAGCAGAAAAAAAATACCCGCCACAAACAATGGCCCAAATACCACCCTATTAAAATCAAATACAATGCCTAAGGTTCCTCTAAATAAAAAAGTATATGCCAAACGTATGTCCCAAATGTACAGCAAGCCACTTGCAGCAGGTTTAGACGATTCTCTATATGTGGTTAGCATCACCCACGCATCAGGATAAGCAAAAAAGTATAAGGCAACCGCCATCACCTGTAACAACCCAAACGTAATTGCTTCTTTCCACCTTTTCCATACTAAAGTTACACAAAAAAATGCTGTATAAAAAAACGCAAAGATAAAATAGTAAAAATGTGTATACCCTCCCAAAAGAGTTACACAAAAGACAGCTATCGTGCTCTTTATTATCCCTTTATACGACAGAACAGAATATTTAATGAACGCAAAGGATACCCTGACAAGGCATAAGCAGAAAAAAGTCAACATTCCATACATACGAATAAACAAAAAGGTATTAGTAAAGCCTATCGAGCAAGAATACAACAAGCAACAGGAAACCGCCCCCCACTCTCCGACTCGCGAATCATCATCTGAAAGAAGTTTTTTTGCTGTATCATATAGAATCAACAATGTCAGAACCAAAAAAACTAGTTGAATAGAGAATCCAAACCACCAACTAAATACATCAGGGAAAAAAGAGCACACAAAATGAAGCAACAATTCGTACAACGCCGGACTGTTGTCTCCTCTTTTGTTATCAATCACAGAATCAAATCTAAATTCCTCTCCCTCATTTACAACGATATAGTCATTTAGTGTTTCACCCGATATCCATTCACCTATATTTTGAGTAGTTAAATGATCAACACGGTTATCCCCCCTGATTTCGTATATATATGGGTTGTAAAAGCTATTAGCATATCCATAGCTCCAGAGTTCGTCGGAGTGAAACCCATTTCTTTCGTTTACAAAAAGATATGTAATTCTTAATATAGAAAACAGAATAATTATCCATAAGGCTATGATATGTGTTGTATTATTCTCTTTTATCTTTTTCAACATTTTCGATTCCCAGCCTTCGACTCTATCAATCATGACCCCTTTTGACATATATTACTTTAGGATCTAGATTTCGATATATGCAATAATGCTCGCCTTCATAAACCATTTCCACATTTGAGTATGTCCAAACTCCACGTTCATCTCCCGATCCTCCAATAGCGTAATAATCTATCTTTTGAGGTTTGATCACACGACTATTCATCACGAAACTGGGTAATTCCACATCATACGAATTGCAAACAAATTCAGGATTTGTTCGATCAATCTGTTTCCAAAAATCTGTCTCGGTTCCAAGCATCATATCAGGTGTGCTATCGCAATAGGTATTGAACACCTTAAGGTCCTGATAGGAAGACATTACTAGAAAAGAAGCCTCTGGATTGTTTTGTTTTAGACTTGCAACTACAGTAATGTCGTCTATCTCTTTTGGATCCACCAAATACTGGCCCTTCACCTCATCATATCCAGAAATCTGGTTGACGATGCAAAGCACAATGACAGTTCCAAGAAAGACTCCAAACCATCTTTTGATCATATCCCGTCGAAAACAATAATACCCACCATAAACCAGAATGCCCATTACGACACCGACAGAATAGATTGCCTGTATCGCATACTTAGTATCAAATGGGTATTCGTAGAAAGGATTACTGATGGTCCAATGAAGGTCGTAGTGGTCCACGCAGCTTCCCCGATACATCCCCTTAAACACAAGAAGTACAATACCCAAACACAACGATCCAAGAACAAGATACTTTTTCTGTATCTTTCTCTCTGCAAAACGCCCCTGATAGCAGTACAAAACAGCCAGGAACAGTCCCAATGTGAGAAAAATCTGCGGTCCATAGTAACGCAAATGCATACGAGGCTGTAGTTTCCCATAATCTTCATACATAGCTATCCGGAAAGAAATCATCCCCGCCATAAGCACATTCATCATCATCAAAAGCAGATAGTTCTTTTGATGCGATTCCTCCATATCATCATATATGACAATTGGAGCAAAAACCGGCACGCAGAAAACAGCGATGGTCACTACAACGAGATAATACAGTACGCAATAACATCCATAAACAAAATATTTAGGCTCAAAAATAACTGCTGCACTGACTCCGCTCCACCATTCATTTGGCAGATTTTGGAACACCAACTTCTTTACAACAAAGGAAATCACAAAAAAGCTAGTCAACATTACTAACATGTTGACGATTTTCTTTTTCTGATATATCGGATGCCTCTGACCCTTGCGGAGATTACAAAGGAATTGCATGATTGGAAATCCGATTTCAATTCCTGCCAGAGCAAGTGGCAGCACAATACCTCTTTCCTTGATGAAATAGTTCAGATAACAGAACACTCCGCAAACAGCCGCTCTCCAAACCCGCGGATGTCTGTCATTGCGAATATACAGCCAAAATCCAACTAGAAATACCGGAACGTAGAAATTCTCCGACATCAGGGTCATAGAATACAATTGATTCGGCCACAAAAGGCATAGAACGCCCAGAAGAAGCGAACGTTTATAGTTCAGTTCCCACTCTCTGGCGATGAGAAAAACCCAAAAGCAGGAACTGCAAAGCAAGATTACATTCATTAGACTGATCAGGCGCAGACGTAATGCAACATTAGATATTGCAAAAAAAGGGACATACAACAGGCAGTAACCAATTTTTTGATGATTGTATGGAATCCCTTGAAGAGTTATGCCCTGCCCCTGATATAATCCGCGCGGAATATCCCAATAGCGAAGCTCGTCAGGGTAAACAAAGGCTGCCTTTGGAAAGTCTGATAGCAGGAAGCGGACAGCACAGAACAGCAGAAAAGCCAGTGTAAGCAACATCCAGGCTTCTCTTGCGTTCAGGTCCTTATCTTTATTGCTCAGTTTTTCTCTCAAATCAACCAAATACAAAACAGCGTTCTCCCTTAACCCTTTGTAACGATACCATTTTCATAAAGCCTGTCAAGACATCGCGACGAAAAAGCAAAGGACAGGATTATACAAATACCACCAATCCACACACCAACAATCATCCCGGGTGCTCTGTAAGATATCGTTATTTCATGTGTTCCTACTGTCAACGGGAATTGGATCAGTGCATCTCGATAGCTTAGCGGATGTACCTTTTCGCCATCGCACTTGATGCTCCATCCATTAAGCATCGGAAGTGTGATCATCATCTCCCCATCACGTTTGGCATCAACGATTCCTGTAATGGATTTACCGTCATGTGCGGTAATCTTCCATTCCTGTTCATGCAATCTCTTCATAACAGCTTCGTATACTTCCGGCACTTCATAGACAAGGAAAGCCTCCCCGAAATGTGCTTCTGCCTCCAGCTGAATTTCCAGAGTCTCCCCCTCTTTGTAATGTCCCAAAAATACAGGATAGGCATCGAACTCTCCGATAAATCTACCCATATCAGTTCCGTTAACCTGTACACCGGAAGTCTTTGTTCCATTTGAACCATCCCACTCGCAACAGATCCAAACATCTCCATCCGTCGGCATTACCGCATCCAGTTCTCTTACACAATAACTGTCACTGTCGTTTTCATACGATACCGAATAGTCAATATTCTCAAAGATGTTTTCCCGGATTCTAGCTAGTTCTTTTGAAATGATGTTTTGATTGTGAAACGGATCTTCTGTCAAGTTTTCCTGCGATTCAAGACGAGCAGAGTCTATCATAAACCCAAGAGATAGCGCATCCTGGTTTTGTGACAAAACGTAAGATCCGGCATTCTTTATCGCCGAGTATATATGTGTATCATGAATATAGGAAATTTTATATTTAGCGCCAAATAGACTATCTTCGAAATCTGTTCGGTCCCCATCCATCAACAGGTGATATGATTGGTTTTCTCCCATAGCCCCAAGAAAATCCATCACAGAGAGATTATATGAAGACGAAAAATATCCGAAGCTGTTAAATCCAAATAAGCTTCCGTCGTTTGCTGTATATCCCTCAGTGTCAGATATCCGATACCAACCGTCATCCTCAATCGATTTGATCAGCATTCCTTTGTTACTTATGACGTTTTCATAGGAGCTTCTAGTAGCATAATGTAGTTCTATCTGAAGTCCCGAAACGACGTTTCCGCAGTTCAGCAATAGTTCCACTAAAACATACGCTGCAACAACTGCCTTTGTAGCATATTTGTCCACATACGTACGGATGCTTTTGGGAACTGTCCCGCAGGCTCGATAAGCAAGTAATAGAATTAAAAACCCGACAACATATCCATATCTGCCGCGATACCAATTGATTTCCCGAAATCCGTGTAAAAACTGGTCTACCGGCACCACGCATAATCCAACAACATAAAAAAGAAGGACCACCCCATAGAGTCCTTTCGCACGTTTCTGATCCTTTGAAAAAGCGAAATAGATCACCAATAAGAGAAGTGCCACCATTCCGCAATATAACGGCGGCAGCCCTTCATTTCCCACCGAATCATACTGGCTCGGCAGGAACTGTTTTAACATACGCCAGATTGGATACCGAAACATTTCAGTAAAGTTTTCCGCATCTTCGCTCATTTTCCCCTGTGCAAGCGCCATCACCCCGGGCAGCACCACAGGCATAGAGATTCCAGCCCCCAGCACAGCACTGACAGCAAAACGCCCCAGAAGCTTCAGGTTCCATTTATGCAGTTCCGTCAATCGTACAGCCAGATACAGCACCGCAAAGACGGCGGACATAAAGGTGATGTAGTAGTTGCAGATCATGGACAGGGCAACACTCACCAGGAACATGGTGGGCTTTTTTCCGCCCAGGATCCGCTCCATACCGGCGATGATCCAGGGCAGGAGCAGAACGCCATCCAGCCACATGAGATTCATGGCATAAGTGACATTGTAGGACATGAGGGCATAGCAGCAGGACAGCAGGAAGATCATCAGGGGGTGTTTCCCACTCTCCTCTTCCGCGTCCGGATTCGTTTTGTAGTGGGACAGGAAGTAGCAAAAGCCTGCACCGCAGGCACCGATCTTAAAGAGGGTGAGGAAGTAGATGTAGTCCGGCAGGTACTCCAGCGGAACGAGGACGGACAGCCAGACCAGGGGATTCGACAGGTAGTAGGCGAAGGTGCCGAAGAAGTTATTGCCCAGCGCGCCGGACATGGAGAAGAACAGGGAGTTGTCCGAGTTTCCGATGTAGCGGAGGGACGCATAGAAGGGCATGTACTGGGACTTCATGTCCATGATGAGGACGGTGTAGGGGCCGCCGGGGTAGATGCCTTTGCCGGCATAGGCCAGAGCCATGATCAGGACGGGTACAAAAAAAGACAGGGCCATGAGGGCGCATGTTGAAATCCCTCGCTGCTTTTTCTGTTCCGTTTTCACCCGTGTCTGTTTGCTCATAACAGACACCAATATACCATATTCCGGGCGAATCGAAAAGCGGGAATA
>JAILAF010000086.1 GCA_024681775.1 Lachnospiraceae bacterium | reverse complement strand
CTTCCTCCCGGGCGGCATAGGCAACCTCGGGATTGGCCGCGGCGTAGTCTGCCAGGGTGGTTTCGTTTGCTTTTTTCAAATGCGTCAGCAGCCCAACGATCAGGATGATGCCCATGATCGTAAGGACTGTGGTAAGGATGGTCTTTCTATCGTTATTCATACAGTCAGAATAGCACAAAATGAGCAGGAAAGCAGTACCCATCTGTTGCACCCCGGAGGGTTTTTTAGTAAAATAGGTAAGATGTTTTGAAGGACAGGAAAGGACAGACATGGACATCGTTAAGGCCAGGAATCTTGTTTTTGAATATATCCGCCGGGACGAAGAGGGCAATGTGGAAGGCATCAGTACTGCCGTGGATCACGTGAGCCTTCAGATCGCCCAGGGGGATTTTGTGGCCATTTTGGGGCACAACGGTTCCGGCAAGTCCACCCTTGCAAAGCATTTAAATGCCATTCTCTACCCCACGGAAGGTACTGTCTGGGTGGACGGTAAGGACACCTCCGCGGAGGAGAACCTTTGGGCCGTTCGCCAGAATGTGGGAATGGTCTTTCAGAATCCCGACAATCAGATCATCGGACAGGTGGTGGAAGAGGATGTGGGCTTCGGTCCCGAGAATCTGGGCGTCCCCACGAAGGAGATCTGGGAGCGCGTGGAGGAGAGCCTCCGGGCCGTGGGAATGTACGAATACCGCAAGCATTCTCCCAACCGTCTCTCCGGCGGCCAAAAGCAGCGTGTATCCATCGCAGGGGTTCTGGCCATGCATCCCAAGTGCATCGTGCTGGATGAGCCCACGGCCATGCTGGATCCCAGCGGCCGGAAGGAAGTGATCCGCGCGGTCCGCGGCCTCAATGACGTGGAGGGGATCACCGTGATCCTCATCACCCATTACATGGAGGAAGTGATCCATGCGAACAAGATTTTCGTCATGGACGGCGGCAAGCTGGTGATGGAGGGGACTCCCAGGGAGATCTTTTCTCAGGTGGAGCGACTGAAGGAGCTGCGGCTGGACGTGCCCCAGGTCACCCTGCTGGCACACGAGCTGCGCAAGAAGGGCCTTCCCATTCCGGAAGGGATCCTGGAGCGCAAGGAACTGGTAGAGGCATTGCGAGGTCTGAAATGACCCGGATCCGGCATCGCAGGACCGGGAACAGTTACGGAAATCTATGGCAATCATTGTTGATCATCTGAATTACATATACGGTCAGGATACGGAGCAGGCGGTGCACGCCCTGCAGGACATCAACCTGCAGATCCCCGACGGCCAGTTCATCGGCATCATCGGGCACACGGGCTCCGGCAAATCCACCCTGATGCAGCATTTAAACGGCTTACTGAAGGCCACCTCCGGTACCATTTACTACAACGGCCAGGACATCTACGACGAGGATTACAAGCTGAAGGACCTGCGCAGCCATGTGGGACTGGTTTTCCAATACCCCGAGCATCAGCTTTTCGAGGCGGATGTTTTTTCCGATGTATGCTTCGGGCCGAAGAACCTGGGTCTTTCCAAGAAGGATGCGGAGCTCCGGGCCTTTGAGGCACTGCGGAAGGTCGGATTTCCGGAGGAGCTTTTTTACACATCCCCCTTTGACCTGTCCGGCGGACAAAAGCGCCGGGTGGCCATCGCAGGGGTACTGGCCATGAAGCCTGACGTCCTCATTCTGGACGAGCCCACGGCCGGTCTGGATCCGAAAGGAAGGGAGGACATCCTGGGCATGGTAAAGAGCCTGCAGCGGGAGTCCGGTATGACCATCCTGCTGGTGAGCCATTCCATGGACGATGTGGCGGAATATGTGGACCGGATCCTGGTGATGGATCACGGACGCATCGCTTTTGACGACATACCGAGAAACGTATTTTCCCATGTGGAGGAGCTGGAGGAAATGCATCTGGCTGCGCCGCAGGTGACTTATATTTTGCGGGATCTGGAGAAGGCCGGCATCGATGTGGATGAGAATGCCACCACGGTGGAGGAGGCTGCAAGCACCATCCTGCAGGCGTTTGGAATAAAGTAGGAAAATGATTCGAGACATTACCATTGGACAATATTATCAGACGGACAGCGTGCTGCACCGGCTGGATCCGCGGGTAAAGCTGCTGGGGACCTTGCTGTACCTGGTGAGCCTGTTCTGCTTCCACAACCCTGCGGGCTATGCGGTAGCGCTCCTGTTTCTGATCCTGTGCATCCGACTGAGCCACGTACCCTTCGGGTATATGATCAAGGGCATGAAGGGGATCATGATGATCCTGATGATCACGATCCTCTTTAACCTGTTCCTGACCTCCGGCACCGTGCTGGTGAGCTTCTGGAAGATCACCATCACCGTGGAGGGCCTGAAGCTGGCGATCACCATGGCCCTGCGGCTGTGCATGCTGATCATCGGCGCTTCCCTTATGACCCTCACCACCACCCCCAACCATCTGACGGACGGTCTGGAAAAGGGCCTTCGGTTTCTGAAGGTCATCAAAATGCCGGTGCACGAGATCGCCATGATGATGGCCATCGCCCTGCGTTTTATCCCCATCCTCCTGGAGGAGACGGACAAGATCATGAAGGCACAGCTGGCCAGAGGTGCCGATTTCGAGAGCGGCGGTCTGGTACGGCGGGCCAAAGCCATGGTGCCCCTTCTGGTGCCCCTCTTTGTATCCGCCTTCCGCAGAGCCAACGATCTGGCCATGGCCATGGAAGCCAGATGCTACCGGGGCGGCGACGGACGGACCAAGATGAAGCCCCTCATCTACGCAGGCAGGGATTATGCGGCATACCTGATCCTCCTGGCCTATCTGGTCATCAGCATCTTCCTGGGACGCTGGAGCGTGATGACGGAGCTCCTGACCTCCCTGTAAATGCAGTTTTTCAAAGCGGCGGAACAATCTCCGCCGCTTTTCACCCCTTTAGAGGAAAGAAAACATGAGCAGACGGATCAGACTGCGGGTGGCCTACGACGGGACCGCCTACCACGGATGGCAGCTGCAGCAAAACGGCAATTCCATAGAGGCGGAGCTGATCAGCGCCATCGAGCGGATTCTGGGAGAGCGGGTCGAGGTCATCGGCGCCAGCAGGACCGACGCGGGCGTGCACTCCTACGGCAATGTGGCCGTGTTTGATACGGCGTCCAGGATCCCTGCGGAGAAGATCCGCTATGCGCTGAATACGGCTCTCCCCGGGGATATCCGGGTGCTGTGCTCCGACGAGGTCCCCGGGGACTGGCATCCCAGACACGTGGAATGCCGCAAGACCTATGAGTACCGCATTTTGCAGGCTCCCATCCCATTGCCGGACCTGTGCAGGTTTGCCCATTACACCTACCATGCGCTGGATACGGAGGCCATGGCGGCTGCGGGAAAGCTTCTGTGCGGGGAGCATGACTACGCGACGTTCTGCGCTGCGGGAAGCCAGGCAAAAAGCACCGTGCGCACCGTATATGACATTGACCTGGAGCGGAGAGCGCTGTCGCCGGAGCTCTTTTCCCTGACGCCCATTCCGCCTTCCGCAGGCGCCACCCCAGGCAACGCCCCGCAGCCTTCCGCTTCGCCGGTGCCGCAGCGGCCGCCGCTGGAGCCCGCCCTTATCACCATCCGGGTCACCGGGAACGGTTTTTTGTACAACATGGTGCGGATCCTCGCAGGCACCCTGACGGACGTGGGCATGGGGCGAAAGACGCCGGAGCAGATGCCAGGGATCCTGGCTTCCGGAGACCGCAGACAGGCGGGTCCCACCCTTCCCCCGGAGGGCCTTTTTCTCATGGGGTACGAATACCTGTAAAAGTGCTTGACTTGTGCGGGCGCTTGTTGTAAAATGTCCAAATGTGGCGGTATGGGTGCTTTCCCGTTAAAATCTCAGACGAGTCAGCGCCTTCGCATGGAAACTGTGGCCCGGACATCCGCAGTTGGAGCGAAAATACCCCGGGTACGACAGGAGCGCTTGAAGCGGCGCAGTCGTATCGCAGGACCCGCAGCGGTGTGGGAAATGCCGGAATGCAAGCTTCGAATGAATAGTAGAGGGATGAATAACATGAAAACTTATATGCCTACCGCATCCGCTATCGAGAAAAAGTGGTACGTTGTGGATGCAACCGATATGACTCTTGGTCGTCTGGCATCTGAGGTTGCTTCCGTGCTGAGAGGCAAGAACAAGCCCATCTTCACGCCCAACCTGGACACCGGCGATTACGTAATCATCGTGAATGCTTCCAAGGTAAAGGTTACCGGTAAGAAGCTGGATCAGAAGGTTTATCATCATCACTCCGATTATGTCGGCGGTATGAGAGAAGAGACCCTGAGAGAGAAGCTGGCAAAGAACCCCTGTGAGGTTGTTGAGCTGGCAGTCAAGGGAATGCTCCCCAAGGGACCCTTAGGAAGACAAATGTTCACCAAGCTGCACGTATATGCGGGTGCTGAGCATGAGCATGCTGCTCAGAAGCCCGAAGTGCTTACATTCTAAGGGAGGATAGTATAAATGGCTAAAGCATCTGAGAAGTTTTACGGCACCGGCAGAAGAAAGACCTCCGTTGCCAGAGTATATCTGCTGCCCGGCAAGGGCCAGATCACGGTTAACAAGAGAGACGTTGAGGAGTACTTCGGCCTGGAGACTCTGAAGACCGTTATCCGTCAGCCCCTGGTTGCTACCGATACCCTGGGCAAGTTCGATGTGATCGTTACCGTTAAGGGCGGCGGCCTCACCGGTCAGGCAGGCGCTATCCGCCACGGTATCTCCAGAGCATTGCTGGAGGCAGACGCTGATTACAGACCCATCCTGAAGAAAGAGGGCTTCCTTACCAGAGATCCTCGTATGAAGGAGAGAAAGAAGTACGGTCTGAAGGCAGCAAGACGTGCGCCTCAGTTCTC
>JAILAF010000051.1 GCA_024681775.1 Lachnospiraceae bacterium | reverse complement strand
TTCCGGGCTCTGGCTTCATCGATCTCCTCCGGGCGCTCGATGCTGTCCACCAGCACCACCACCTCGTTACGGGTGATCTCCGTAAAGCCCACACCGGCGATACCGATCAGAGGCTCCCCGTCTCCCGGGTCTACCTTGATGATGCCGGTGACCGTAGCCACCACCAGAGGCTCGTGATGGGCCAGGATCTGCATGCCCCCGTCGGTAACGGGGATAGTGACGGAAACGGCATCCGCGTCATAAAATGCTTTATCCGCCGCATAGATTTTCAGGTGAAATGGCTCACTCATCTTTCTGCTCCGCCTCGGGGTGCTTCATCCGTTCTGCCTTGGCTATGGCATCGTCGATGGTACCCACGTTAAAGAAAGCTGCCTCGGGGAGATCGTCCAGCTCGCCGCTGAGGATCATCTTAAAGCCCCGGATAGTCTGATGGATCGGCACGTACACACCGGGAACGCCGGTGTAAACCTCTGCCACATGGAAGGGCTGGGACAGGAATCTCTGGATCTTGCGGGCACGGTACACCGTCACCTTGTCCTCCTCGGAAAGCTCGTCCATACCCAGGATGGCGATGATGTCCTGGAGCTCCTTGTAGTTCTGCAGGGTCTCACGGACCTTCTGGGCCACACGGTAATGCTCCTCGCCCACGATGTCCGCTTCCAGGATCCTGGAGGTGGATTCCAGCGGATCCACGGCAGGGTAGATGCCCTGCTCCACGATCTTACGGGAAAGGACAGTGGTGGCATCCAGATGGGCGAAGGTAGTGGCAGGGGCAGGGTCCGTCAGATCGTCTGCCGGCACATACACCGCCTGCACGGAAGTGATACTTCCCCGTCTGGTGGAAGCGATGCGCTCCTGCAATGCGCCCAGCTCCGTGGACAGGGTCGGCTGATAGCCCACGGCGGAAGGCATCCGTCCCAGGAGGGCGGATACTTCGGAGCCCGCCTGAACGAAACGGAAAATGTTATCAATAAAGAGCAGCACGTCCTGCCCCATTTTGTCACGGAAGTACTCGGCCATGGTAAGACCCGTCTCCGCTACGCGCATACGCGCTCCGGGGGGCTCATTCATCTGGCCGAAGACCAGGGCCGTCTTGGACAGGACACCGGACTCCTTCATCTCGCACCACAGATCATTACCCTCGCGGGAACGCTCTCCCACGCCGGTAAAGACGGAATAGCCGCCGTGCTCCGTGGCCACGTTGGTGATCAGCTCCTGGATCAGCACCGTTTTCCCCACGCCGGCACCGCCAAAGAGGCCAACCTTACCGCCCTTGGCGTAGGGTGCCAGCAGGTCGATGACCTTGATGCCGGTCTCCATCATTTCTACCACGGGGCTCTGTTCCTCGAAACTGGGAGCCTGCCTGTGGATCTCCCAACGGGTGCCCACCAGCTCATCTCCCTTATCCAGAGGCTCACCCAGCACGTTAAAAAGGCGTCCCAGGGTCTGCTTACCCACAGGAACCTTGATACCGCTGCCGGTAGCAGTGACCTCCATATCCTTGTACAGCCCTTCGCTGGCGCCCAACATAATGCAGCGCACCACGCCTTCTCCGATCTGCTGCGCCACCTCCATGACCTGGGTTTTTCCGGCCACTTTGACGGTCAGCGCATCCTGGATATAGGGGAGGCAATCTTCATCAAATTCTACGTCCACAACGGGTCCCATCACTTGAAGGATGTGTCCGGTACCCACATTTCCCGGTACTGTCATTTAACCCTCGGGCCTCCTTTGCTTTTTCTTTTTCTTCTGCGCCTTCGCTCCGGCGATCACCTCCGTGATCTCCTGGGTAATGGCGGATTGTCTGACACGGTTGTATTCCATGGACAGGGTGCGGATCATCTCCTGCCCGTTCCGATTTGCGGCGTCCATGGCCATCATACGGTCGTTCTGCTCACTGCAATAGGAATCCACCAGCGCACTGTACACATAGCCCACCAGCAGATCCGGCACCATATTGTCCAGAATGCTCTGGGGGGAGGGCTGGAAATTCAGTTCCTCCTCCGGGATCTTAATGTTCTTCGGCAGTCTGCTGAGGACATCTTTTTTCCGCAGGGGCAGAAGGGGCATCACCGCAGGAACGCTGGTGATGGAATTGGGCATGGTGGTATAGACCAGATCCACCTCGTCCACGGCGCCTTCCCGGAAGTCCTCCAGGAGCTTCTCCGAAATGACCCGGGCCCTGTGCAGAGTCGGATTCTGGGAAGTGTAACGGAACTGTCCCTCCATGTGGATCCGGCGGGAAGCAAAATAGGACCTTCCTACCTCTCCCACCACGTACAGCAAAGTCTGTTCCGGACCGGAAAGCATGCTCTCCACCAGCCGCAGCACATTGTGGTTGTAGGCGCCTGCCAGTCCCTTGTCACCGGATATGACGACAATGGCACGGACCCGGTTCTTCCCCTTTTTCTCGGGGCGCAGATCCAGGTAGGGATGGTCGATCTCCGGCAGGGACACCAGAATGTGGGCCAGCATTTTCTGCAGGGCGAGAAAGTAGGGGGAGTTGTTGTCCATCTCCCGTCTCGCCTTGTGCAGCTTCGTGGAGGAGATCATATACATGGCATTTGTAATTTTCATGGTATCCTGCACGCTGCGAATGCGGGCAGAAAGTTCACGCATCGTTGCCATTTATCTCTTCTTTACGGCCTCCGCAAATTCCGTCGCTTTCTCGATGATAGTCTGCTTCGTCTCTTCGTTCAGTACTTTGGACACCGTGATCTCATGCATGACGGCATCCGCTTCCGCGTTAAAGAATTCCAGCATCTCCATCTGGAAGGCCTTCACCTTCTCCACGGGGATGTCCTCCATGAGATGCGCATTGGCGGCCACCAGGGTCACCACCTGCTCCGCCATGGAAAGGGGTCTGCCCAGGGGCTGCTTTAAGAGCTCCATCAGCACGCGGCCGTGCGCCAGCTGGCTCTTGGTCACCTCATCCAGATTGGAGGAAAACTGGGTAAACACCTCCATCTCGCGGAACTGGGCCAGATCGATACGGATGCTGCCCGCCGCCTTTTTCATGGCCTTGGTCTGGGCTGCGCCGCCCACACGGGACACGGACAGGCCCACGTTCACGGCAGGTCTGGTACCCAGGTTAAAGAGCTCGCTCTCCAGGTAGATCTGACCGTCGGTGATGGAGATCACGTTGGTAGGAATATAGGCGGATACATCTCCCGCCTGGGTCTCGATGATGGGAAGGGCCGTAATGGAACCGCCGCCCAGTTCATCGGACAGTCTGGCACTGCGCTCCAGCAGTCTGGAATGCAGGTAAAAAACGTCTCCGGGATAAGCCTCACGGCCGGGAGAACGCTCCAGCAGCAGGCTCAGCATACGGTAAGCCACCGCGTGCTTGGACAGATCATCGTACACGATGAGCACATCCTTGCCGGCATGCATGAAATACTCCGCCAGGGAGGTGCCGGAATAGGGTGCGATGTATTGCAGGGGTGCAGGATCGGATGCGGTGGCGCTTACCACCACGGTATAGTCCATGGCACCGTGCTTTTTCAGATTGTTCACCAGGCTGGCCACGGTGGAGTTCTTTTGTCCGATGGCCACATAGACGCAGATCACATCCTTCCCCTTCTGGTTCAGGATGGTCTCCATGGCAATGGAGGTCTTGCCGGTCTGACGGTCGCCGATGATGAGCTCACGCTGACCTCTGCCGATGGGGAACATGGAATCAATGGCCAGGATACCGGTCTCCATGGGAACGGACACGCTCTGTCTGTCCACGATGGAGGGTGCGGGCTGTTCCACGGGGAAGTACTCGTCCTCCTCGATGAAGCCCTTGCCGTCGATGGGCTCTCCCAGGGCGTTTACCACACGGCCCAGGAAGCCGTCTCCCACAGGGATGCCGGCGCTCATGTAGGTTCTGGCAGCCTTAGAGCCCACCCGAACCTCTCTGTCGGAACCGAAGAGGATGACGCCGATGGAATTTTCCTCGATGTTCTGCACCATGCCCTTGATGCCACACTCAAAGAGGATGATCTCTCCGTATTTGGAGTGATTCAGCCCCTCGATATGGGCGATGCCGTCACCTACATAAGTGACCATGCCGATGGTACGGAACTTGGCGCTGAGCTCGAACTCGCTGATAGTGGTATGGATCAAGGGAATCACATCCCTGTTCTCATAGCTCAGCTTCCGGCGCAGGCTGTCCATCTTACGCTTCAGAGCACCGACTCTGCCTTCGGTACTCCAGTTGTAGACTTCATTACCCACCTGCAGGATAAATCCGCCTCCAAGGGTCGTGTCCTGCTCCGCGGTAAAGGGAATCTCCGGCCCGTTACCGGTCTTATCTCCGTATTTTTCGTTGACAAACGCACGGATTCCCGCCAGCTGTTCCTTCGTGGGCGGAGTCACATAATAGAGCACGGCCTCCGGTATTTTTTTCTTCTTACTCACGATTCATATCCTTTCCGAAGGATGCCGTTACTCCGTGGCATTGTCCTCCGTGGCTCTTCTCAGGAATTCATCCAGCAGTTCTTTGTCGTTCTCCGCGCTGTCCTTGGAAGCCACCAGTTTGGCGGTACCCTCCGTTACCAGCACGGCGATCTCCTCGCTGGCCTGCTTGATGCGGCGGCGCTTTTCCTCTTCGCCGTTGATCCGGGCGTTGGAGAGGATGGTCTCCGCTTCGCTCCGGGCGGTGGCGATGATGTTCTCGTATTCTCTGCTGGCCTTGGCCTGGCTCTCGCTCATGAGGCGGGAACGCTCCTGTCCCATGTCCGCAAGGCCCTTCTCATAGCTTTCCTTGGCCCGCTCTGCCAGTTCCTTCGCTTCGTCCGCGTCGGCATACTGCTTTTCCACTTCAGCCTTGCGCTGATCCAGGATCTTGTTGATGGGCTTTAAGAGAAAACGCCATACCACGAAAAAGAGGATCAGGACATTGATCACCGTGAACAATAAGTTGATGTCAAATCTCAGCATAGGTTTTATGCCCCCATAAACAGAATGATCAGGATACCGATAACGAATCCGTAAATAGCCGTTGCCTCCGCAAGGGCGCCGCCCAAAAGCAAAAGACGCATGATCTTGCCGTCAGCCTCAGGCTGTCTCGCACAGGCTTCACAAGCCTTGCTGGTGGCGATGCCCAGTCCCAAACCTGCTCCGATACATGACAGTGCCGCAATTCCCGCTCCAAGTGCTACCATAATTCATTCCTCCGTTTGATTGATTTTTCGAGGTCCGCTTACTCCACGGCCTCACGAATGTACATACTGGTCAAAAATACAAAGACATATGCCTGCAACAGTCCGTCAAAGAGATCAAAATACAGGCTGAATACCGTCGGCACCAGAATGGGTACCACGGTCTTTAACAGTTCCATGATGACGAAAGCACCCACCACATTACCAAAGAGTCGCATACACAGGGACAATGGCTTGATCACCAGCTCCAGGATGTTGATGGGCGCCACCACCGCCATGGGCTGTGCAAAGCTCTTCAGCCATCCCTTCACCCGCTTTTTCCGGATTGAAGCGATCTGCACCAGCACAATGCTCATGATGGCCAGTCCCGCCGTGACGTTCATATCCTTGGTGGGAGGTTTCATCCCGAAGATGCCGATGATGTTGGAAAATCCGATGAAGATCAGCACCGACACCAGATAGGGAATATATTCCTTTCCTTCCTCGCCGATCATGCCTTCCACCATGCCCTGCAGCTTTGTGACGATGAGTTCCGCCAGGGCCTGGCGTTTGGAGATGTTCTTGACCTTAAGGTCGGCCGTCAGGATGAGACACAGGATCAACACGATCCCGATCACCACCCAGCTGATGACGGTAGATTCCGCAACGGGGATCTCCAGTCCTCCCAGCCGGATCGTGAAGGCTGTGTCCGCATTCAATTGGGCCATCAATTCTTCCGCAATCCGTTCCATAATGTTTTGTTCCTTTACTGCTTATCAGGGCCTGCGCTCTCTTCCGTGCCGCTCTGTTCCGCGTCGTTCTTAGCCTTACGCTTTGTTTTGCGCTTTGCTTTCTCCGCCCGTTCTTCCTTTTTCCGCTCGGATTTTTCCGTGCGCTCTTCCCGGATCCGTTCCGCCTCCCGGATCACTTCTTCCTTCCGGCGTTCCGCGCCCCGGATCACTTCTTCCTTCCTGCGCTCCACACCGCGTTTTAAATCCTCTCTGGCGGTGGCCGCTTCATCGGAAAGTTCCGTTTTCATATAGGCACCTGACAGTTCCACCAGGTTTTTGATGATCCGCCGCAGAAGCGTTACCGTCTGCTCGTCCAGTCCCCGCAGGGAGGAAAGGACCTGGGACATGTTCCGGTATTTGCTGGCATTAAAGTCGATCAGCGTGTCCGCGTCGCAGGAGGAAAAGATCCCGTAGACCGCATCCACAAAGGACTCTCTGCTCTCATTATCCTGGGCAAGGATCCAGTCGTTCACCGCATCGTCCAGGGCCAGCACTCTGCTGTCCACCTTCTCCCGCCGGACAAAGTCCGTACCTTCCACCATCCAGGTGTAGGGATTGTGCTGGGTGAGGCCGAAGCTGTTGCTCTTAATGACGCTGTAATTGGAGTCCGACTCCATCAGCATCCCCACCATGCTGGACTCCGGAAGGATCTTCACGATCCGGTCCCGGATTTCCAGGTAGGCACTGCCCTCCAGAACTTCATCCCGGAAGCCCGGCCCGTCCATGGAATAAATGTTACGGATCCGCTGTCTCGTTTCCGGAGAACAGTTCATGGCGCTGTACACCGAAAGGTTCCCGCCTTTGGAATGGCCTCCCACCAGGAAGGATTCCTTACTCCAGGTGGCTGCTTTTTCCAGGTATTCCACGGACAGATGCTGGCCCGGTACCTCATCCATGAAGGTCATGTTGAAGTCTTCCTTCCAGCCCACCATGTTTTCGTCCGTGCCCCGGAAAGCCACGAACATGTCTGCCCCGTCCGGGAAAAAGGTAATGGCGGAAAACTGCACCTGAGGCGTCGTCTCCACCAGATTCACATACCCCCGCAGGCGCATAGCGCCGAAGCGCCTGCTTTGCAGGAGCTCCTGCAGCAGGGGACGGTTGGATTTTTCATAGCGGATATCCGAGAAAAGGGATTCGTATTCCGGGCTCTCCGGCAGGTCCTGCAGGGCGATGTCCCGGTCTTCATCGGGGCCCGGCACCAGCCCGTCAAACTTCAGATAGCAGAACTGGCTCAGCACCAGGGCGTCCACGTCGCAAAAGGGGCGCTCCGAAAAGCTCTGCCCGCCGTAATCCCTGATGTATTCGATAATGCTACCTTCCATAACAAGTTCCTCTGATCGGTCGAATTCGCACTACATTATACCACATTTTGCAAGCGTAAAACGCATATCCTCCTCGATAACAGACTTTATGTCTGTTATACCACATTTCACAAGGAAAGAACTTTTTTCCTTCCCGATAACAGACATTCTGTCTGTTATCCCACATATATGGTAATATGTACCCATGAGAAACAATCAATTTCCCTCTGTGACAACCAACAAAAAAGAGATCAAAATCCTTCTTCTGACGGTGCTTTTCTCCGCTCTGCTGATGAGTCGTTTCGCATGGCTCACGGACTTTCCCGCGGGCTTTCACATCGACGAAGCGGGCGCCGGGTACGATGCTCTGAGCCTCGCCCGTTACGGAGTGGACCGGTACCTGAAGAGCTGGCCCCTTTACCTGACCAATTACGGCTCCGGCCAGAGCAGCCTCTACGCCTTTCTCTGCGCAGGTCTGTTCCGTCTCTTCGGCTACAGCAAGTTTCTGCTGCGGCTGCCTGCCGCTCTGGGCTCTGTCCTGGTGTGGGCAGCGGGCGTGCGGCTTTCGGACAGACTCTTCGGGAAGGATTCTTTTTACACCGTTTTTACGGCATTTTTGATCGTTATCTGCCCCTACTTCGTGATGAGCTCCCGTTTTGCCTACGACTGCAACCTGATGCTGGGACTGTCGGTAGTATTCCTGGATGCCCTGACGGATGCACTGCAAAGCGAAAAGCAGGTCTGCCTGAAATACTTTGCGGCGGGGGTTGCCGGTGGGATCCTGCTTTATTCCTACGCACTCTCCTACATCATCCTGCCCCTCTTTTTGCTGCTTTCCCTCATCTATCTCCTGCGGATCCGGGCTTTTTCTCTGAAGGGATGGATCTGTATGGCGGTGCCCCTCTTTTTGCTGGCGCTGCCCCTGCTCCTGATCCAGGTCATCAATCTGACGGATCTGCCGGAGATGAAGATTGGGATCTTCACCCTGACAAAGCTGGACCGCTACCGGGGGGCCGAAATCGGACGGCCCACCGTGGAAAAGATCCTGCGGATGAAGGATGCACTGCTGGTGGGGGATGATCTGACCTTCGATTCCCTGCCGGGCTTCCCCAATCTCTTAAAGCCTTCCCTGATCCTGCTGCCCCTGGGTTTTTTCCGCGGGCTGGTACGGCTCATGGAAAACCTGAAGCGGGGTGGCGGCAGGCCGGACAAAGCGTCCCGCAGACCGGGAAACCTGGATAACACAGGCATGCAGGAGATTTCAAAGAAGCCGTCTCCCGAACTTCTGCGGCCCCTCATCACGCTGTGGTTCCTTGCGGTGGTTTCCTTTGAGTACTGCATCAACGCCCTGACCTACACCTTAAATCCCGCCTTTTTTGCAGCGGCCTTTCTCATCACGGAGGCGGTAGAGGGACTGCCGCTCATTGCGGGGCCGGTGATGCAAAAATACTTTCCGAAGGCGTGGGAGGACGAAGGGCGGCGAAGCAAGATCAGGAAGCGCGTTCTCCTCGGTACGCTGGGGTGTATCTCCTGCCTGTACCTGGCTTACGGGATCCGCTTTGCAGCCTTCTACTTCGGCACCTTCCGGGAGTCCGGCGAACTGCAGGAATATTTCGTGAGCGATATGTCTCCCGCCTTCCGGTTCATCGAAAGAGCCGGCGTTCCCGCGGAGACCGTCTACTGCAGCGACCCGCCCATCGGGTACCTTCTGACCACGGAAGTGAGCCCCTACGAGATCGAGGATCCTTCCGATTTTGCCTATCACACCACCGCTTCCTTCCGGAACATCACCTTCGCTTCCGTGGGCGGCGTTGACAACACTGCCTGTTATGTCTTTAAACCCGGGCTCTTCCCGGAGCTGTGCGATGAACTGCTGGCATCCGGCTTTGTCAGACAGTCCTTCCCGGAATGTGATCTGTATTATTACCCCTCTCTGACCGGAGGGAATTAAAGGAGAAATGACGAACATGTCGGAAATGAAAGAAACCAAAAGCAACAAGGAAGCAAAAAAGATGACCCCCAAGCGCATCGCCGCCCTCCTGGTCGTTGTTTTGCTGGTGGCCATGTATCTGATCACGCTCTTTGCCGCGCTCTTTGATCCCACTGCCGGGAGCAAACTATTTGCCCTCTGCCTCTATGCCACCGTGGCGGTGCCGCTGATGACCTGGATCACCATTTTCCTCATCGACAGAAACCGGGGCAAGCGCACCATCGGCGATCCCGTGATGCCGCCCCCGGAGCCGGAAGATGCGCAGGCGCCCGGGGAACCAAAGGAATAACCGATCCCGGGAACATCAAAAACTTATGCCCATGAAAAAATCCGTGACCGAAGTATCGATCACGGATTTTTTATGCCCGTCTTCCAATGCCGACCGTTTATTTGTCGATCATATCAAAGAGGTAGGTGTAATTGTAGGTGAAGATCCGTACCGTGTAGGCCTCCGGATCAAAAAGGATGTAGTCGATCTTGCTGTCCACCTTGTAGGAGTCATAGACCTCGCCGGTCCTGCGGTTCAGGACATACAGATAATCCGGCTCATTGGTAAAGCCGTACCCGCAGAGAATGGTATCCGTGGTCAGGACGATGTTGTAGGCGTTGGACAGGAGCTCTGCACTCCGCCAGAGCAACGAACCGTCCTGCATATCCACCGCCACGATATAAGCCTTGTGGGGCTGGGCCGAAGCATAGGTCCTGTGGCCGATGGAGACATAGAGGATACCTCCCATGGCCTGGCAGTTCAGGATCCGTGTCTGGGTCACATCCCAGAACAGGTCATTGTAATCGGTGTCCGGGGGATTCAGATATTCCGAGAAATCATATTCCCCGATGTACTCTCCCGTGACGGCGTTACGCACCCGCACCATAATGCAGGTTTCCTCTTCGTTGGTCACTTCATATTCATAGATCCCGTCCGTAAAGTTCGGATATTGATATACGGTAACGGGCAGGGACAGGTCATGGGCGGACGCCCAGTTCTCCGCAAAATCAATGGCCTCTTTGGAGCTTTGCTTTAATGTGATGGGGGAATCGGGCTTTGACCTGTCGGCAGCATCGCTGATGTAGGCCTCCCAGCCGTGATTCTCCACCAGATAGTAAGCTTCCTGCGCATCCCCGCTGCCTTCATAAGCCTCGTTTGGATTGCCGTAAAGCGCATACAGTTCCTGCAGTTCAAAAATCTCCTCGGGGGCTTCCGCAACGACAAAACGGTCCTCGAAGGGGGCTGTTTCTTCGTCGCAGACATACTGCGGCAGGAGCAGATCCGGATAGTCCTCAAAGGTCAGAACCGACCACATGGGACCAAAGGCGTAAAACTGCAGCGCATAGGCATCAAACGTGACAGCGATGCCCTTCTCGTCCACGGTCCAGCAAAGAACGTCATCCGCCACATACTCCCTGATGCGCTCCTTCATCCGGATGTTTTCTTCTTCTTCAAAAACATACGTATCATCCAGCCATTCCAGGTGATCAAAGATCATCTCCGGGAGCTCTTCCGGATGGGACATCACATCCCGGATCTGCAGGAAATCTCCGGTCTGCGGATCGTAGTTAAAGGAGTTGAATATGGTATTGGGATGAGGTCCGTTGAACCAGCTCTCGGAAGAAACCTCAAAGCTGAAGAGCCTGCTGTCCGCCCTGTGGATGGTCAGGTTATCACAGCGCTCGTTGGAGCCGTACATCTGGGCTTCGTAGCCCAGGTACTCTTCCATCAGGGAAGCGCCGTCCACCAGCGTGCTCATGGCCATCTCATCCGCGCCGTTGTTGTAATCCGTCAGGGCTGCTGCCAGCTCCGGATAGGCCTCTGCCGTCTCCCCGGAAGGCTCGAGGGTCTGGTAGAGCACATAGGCGTAGGGGATCATCTCCTCATTCGGGGTGGAGAATTCCTCTGCGGTCCGGAGGTAGTGGGAACGGATCTCCATAGATAACTGCGGCTTCTCAGCGGTATCCGCAGCAGCGTCTCCGGAGGTGCCTGCATCCTCTCCTGCTGCGCCCGTATCCACCTGGGCATCTGCCCCGTTGCTTTCCGGCTGCTGTGCGGTAGTTGTGACAGAGTTGTCAGGAGCCGTCTGCTGAGCTCCTTTCTTTCCGCATCCCGTCATGGACAGCAGCAGTGTTACGGCCAGTAGCGCTGCCAGCGTTTTCTTTCCCAGTAGCATTTTCTTTCTCATAACATTCTCCCATGTCAATGAAGCTATTACCGGTCAGTTCCGCAGGAAGCCGCGCACCAACGCGCACGCTCTCTCCCGCGTCAAATACAGTTTACCACAAATGCGAAAAGAAAGCGTAGCGAAAAGGAGCGGGCAGCCTCAGCCGCCCGCCCCAATCTATGGGAGTAGGAATATGCGTTTAGTTGCCCAGTGCCTTCAGATACCGGTCGTACTGCTTCTGCTTGATGGAGACCAGTTCGGAAAGGTTCAGGGAATTCAGCTCGGACACATACTGATCGAACTCTGCATCGATGCTCTTGGTGCCGGTGATGAATGCGGTGGCATCCTCATTCACCTTGGTCTGAATATCGGTCATGTACATGTTCAGGGTATCGCTCTCCTCAGTGGTGGAGTAGATCATGGGCCAGGGATCCACCACATACTGACGCTGCTGCGCATTGATCAGCGCATGCCAGTCAGCTACCAGGATATCGGTTGCCTCCACGGACTGCTGTGCGGGGAAGACGAATGCAGGGTTGATACCGAAGGCCTGGAGCCAGTCATTGTCCAGCGCCTGCTCGGTGTAGGAACGGCTGCCGTCTGCGTTCACGGTGAAGGTCTCACCCTCGAAGCCCCACTGATAGTAATCCTGGCAGTGATCGCTCATGGCATAATCCAGGAACTTGCAAGCCAGGGCGATCTGCTTGGACTTGGAGTTGACGCCAAACATACCGGACAGGAAGTTACGGCCTACGTAGAATCCCTCGTGGGTGCCGCTCAGAGGCTTGGTGCCGACAAAAGCGGTAGCTGCGGTGCCGTCATAGTAAGGCAGCACGTTGGAATACATCATGGACATTGCCCAGCTGAAGTCGAATGCAACGCCGGTAAGGTCGTTGGAGATACGTTCGATGACCTTGTCTCTGTCGATGGAGGTGTACTCCACTTCCAGGAGGCCTTCCTCATAGAGGCTGTTCAGGTACTGCAGATATGCCTTGTAATTTTCGGCATCCGCTGCGGCGTAGGTAACGACACCGTTGTCATCTGCCTGGAAGCCGCTGATCAGATCCAGACCGAAAGCAGGTCCGAACATGTAGGGCAGGAAGTCAGCCATGATGCTCATGGGAATCTCATCATCGGCATCTCCGTTGCCGTTCATATCGTTGGCCTTGTAGTAACGAAGGAGCTCGGTAAAGTCATCCAGAGTCTCGGGAGCGGTCTTACCTGCCTTGTCCAGCCATACCTGATTGAACATCAGAACGGGCTGATAGTCATGCGCCACGTTGACACCGGGCACGTAGTAGATGTGGCCGTCCTCTGCAGTCAGCTCAGCCTTCTGCACGGGGTGGTCATTCAGCCACTTGGAGAAATTCGGCATGTAATCAAAATACTCATCCAGAGCAACGAACATACCGGACTTCAGATAGGTCTGGTTGGGATCGTTATCGGGAAGCTTGATGATATCCGCATCCACGTTTCCTGCGGAAAGCATGGGCGTGATGGCATCCTCATAGCTGTTGTAATCCAGCAGCTGCCAGTCGGGGGTGATGTTCGCTTCCTCGAACACTTTCTTTACGATGGGCGCCTGGGTGATATCCACGTTGGAATAGTTGGAAGTCTGCGCCAGGATCTTCAGGGTACCGGCTTTTTCGGTGATGGGGCCGGATCCCGAATAGGTGGGTTCCTTGCTCCCGGATCCGCCGCCGGATCCGCTGCCGGAAGCTCCGCAACCTGCCAGGGAAACGATCGCCAGGGCAGACACAAGAAGTACTGACAATGCTTTCTTTTTCATGGTAATCCTCCTTTTTACAGCAGAACTTAGTTCTATTATACCGAGTCCGGGGGCTTGCTTCAACCCGGACGATCAGCCTTTTACGGCACCCAGCATGGTTCCCTGCACCAGGTATTTCTGGACCAGGGGCACCACCAGCATGATGGGCACCACAGCAACCACGATGCAGACATAGCGCACCTGGATGGTGGACTGGGAAACGGCTCCCATGTTGATGTTCGTGGTCTGCATGATCTCCATGGACGACTGGAGCAGGATCCGGCGCAGGAAGATCTGCAGCGGCTCCTTTTTCGAATCGCTGATGTAGAGCAGCGCACTGAAGAAATCGTTGTAGCGGGCCACAGCATAGTACAGGGTCAGCACTGCCAGGGTCGGCTTGATCAGCGGCACCGCGATCTCTCCCAGAATGTAAAAATCGTTGGCCCCCTCGATGGCCGCTTCCTCAAAGAGCTCCTCGGAAATGGACTCGAAGGCGGAACGACAGATCATCACATTGTAAGCGGAGATCAGCACCGGCAGGATCATGACCCAGCGGGAATTATAAAGTCCCAGCCTGGTGACAACGATGTAGATTGGGATCAGACCGCCGGAAAAATACATGGTAAATGCCAGCAGGAAATTCATCTGTTTCCGGAAGACGAATTTTTTCCGGGAAAGGGGATAAGCTGCCAGGCAGGTAAAGACCACATTGAAGAAGGTCCCCACCACGGTGTAAAAGAGGGTGTTTGCATAGGAGATCCACAGCTGTTTGTATCCCAGCACCGTCTTTAAGGCCTCGGCGCTGAAGTCCACGGGGAACAGCACCACCAGTCCCTTGTTGACCGCTTCCCCGGAGGAAAGGGCCACACTCACCACATAGAGGAAGGGATAGACACAGACCACCACCGCGATCAGCAAAAATATGCCGATCACCAGGTCAAAGATCAGGTCTCCCACCAGGCCCTGATGATATTTGATTGCCCGAAGCTTTTTTCCGAATCGCATGGGGCCTCCCAAAGGTTACCAGATTGCCGTATCGCTGACCTTGCGGCTGATACGGTTTGCGGTAAAGACAATGACGAAATTAATGACGGAATTAAAGAGTCCCACTGCCGTCGCATAGCTATAGTTACTGCTCTCGATGCCCTGCCGGTACACGTAGGTCTGAATGACGTCTGCAGTCTCGTAAATGGCGGTATTGTAGAGCAGATATACTTTCTCAAAGCCCACGCTCATCATGGTACCCAGGGAGAGGATCAGGAGAAGGATGATGGTGGGCTTAATGGAGGGCAGCACCAGGTGCCAGATCAGCTGGCGGCGGTTGGCTCCGTCCACCTTCATGGCTTCGTACAGATCGGGAGAAATGCCCATGATGGCGGCCACGAAAATGATGGAGTTAAAGCCGAAGCTCTGCCAGGATCCGGAGATCACATAGATGGGACGGAACCACTGGGGCAGATTCATGAAGTTGATGCTTTCAAAGCCCATCATATTGATAAGCTTGTTGATGATACCGCCGGTGGGGGACAGGAAATTGTTGATCATGCCGCAGACCACCACGGTGGAAATGAAATAGGGAAGGTAAGTACAGACCTGGATTCCCTTCTGCAGGCCCTTCCGGGACACCTGGGTCACCGCAACGGCAAAGAGAATGGGAATGGGGAATCCGAAGATCAGGGAGAAAAACTGAAGCAGGAAGGTATTGCGCACCAGTCTCCCCAGATATATGGAACCAAAGAACTGCTGAAACCACTTAAAGCCCACATTCGGGCTGTTGTAGACGCCCGCCAGGCCGGAGCCCAGGCGGTAATTCTTGAAGGCCATGACGATGCCTGTCATGGGAAAATAGCAGAAAATCAGATAGTACAAGACCACAGGGATCAGCATGATCAGAAGGTAACGATCCCTGTGCAGAAGCTTTTTGAAAGGCGTCTGCTTTCCTATGGACTTGTCCTGCTTCTTTTTTGCCATTCGTTTGCTCTCCGTTTTCCGGTGGGGAATCAAACTGACTTCTACGAATGCCATTATAGGGCAGGTAGTTTCCAGGGGACAGACACAAAATTTTCCGGGGGTTCATATTTTTCCGCCCCCGGAAAGCGCTGTAAAATCGGTATTTCCCAGTCATCAGTTCTCCGGGATATATTCGCTGGGGTTCACCCCCATCACCGCCTTAAAGTTTCTGCGGAAGGTGAGCTGGTTGGGATACCCCACCGCAAATCCGATCTCGGAAAGAGGCTGCTCGGACCGCCGGATCATCTCCGCCGCCTTGGCGATGCGTTTGTTCTGCAGGTATTGCAGATAGGTCATATTGTATCTGCGCTTAAAGAGCAGAACCAGGTACTTGTTGCTGACGCCGTAAAGGTCCGAAAGCTGCTGCAGGGAAAGCTCACTGTCGCAGAAATGCTCCTCCACATAGCGAAGGATCTCCTCGTCCAGCCGTTCTTCCTCTCCTCCTGCCGCACGGCTTTGCTCCGTCAGATCGATGACGGACATGAGCACCGCATCATAGTAGTCGAAGATCTCCTGCAATGTCATGAGACCGTCGGTGCGGCGGATGTTCAGGTGGGTCATGGAAGGACCGGAGATCTCCCGCACCGTTTTGACGATGGCAGGATAGACCTCGTCCAACAGGGAACGGTACACCTCCGCCGGCGCGTCCAGGTTCAGATTCTTCCGATAGATATCGAAGAGCAGCTCGTGGATCCCCTGCCGGTCTCCCTTTTCCAGACAGTTTTTCAGCCGCTCCCGGAAGCTTTCCGGCAGGTAGTAGTCCATGTGCTCTCCCGCCGATTCCTCAGCAAAGAACACCTCACCGCGGCCGTCCCGAAGAACGCCGTCCAGTGCGGAAAGTGCGGACTCGCAGGCTTCCTTCAGCTCCGTCAGCTCATCCCTGCGCTGATCGATGCCCATGGAGACCAGAATATGCCGGTCCGCCAGTGCCGCACCGATCTGTCTGTGGAGGCCGAAGAAGAGCTCATCACTGTCCTCCAGCTCATCGAAGTTCACGATGAGGTAGGCGTTGCACACATCCCGGAAATACCAGGCGATGTGCATTTCCTCGGTAGAGTACCCTTCCGCCGCCCGTTTAAACACCTGCTCCAGTTCTCCCCGGAGATCCTTCTCCAGCGGCGTGCTGTCGTCATAGGCAAAATTCACCGCGGAGACAATGTAATAGGAATGCTTCAGGTTCAGGTATTCCTCGTTGGAGAGGATACCGATCTTCTCTCCGCCCTCGCCGCCGGACACGATGGAATGGAGCATGCCCGTCTCGGCGTAGCGGCCGATGGTGACCATCCGCTCCCGGTAGCTGTTTTTCTCAACGATGAGAGCACGGATGCTGTCAATGATGTCATCCATCTCCCCGTCTCTCCGGGAGGAGGCAAAACTCTCCGTCCCCGGCTCCTCCTGCGGCTTTTCCCCGGGCTCTTCGGACACCATGCGCTCCAGATAGCCGATGGGACGGTAGTAGCGCTTGCTCTCGAAATAGGCCAGGGCCACGAACCCGGCGCTCACCAGCAGGATCAGCAGGAACATGATCCAGAAGGCCAGTCCCTCCTCCAGGGTGATGAGGGGCGCCGCGTAGAGTTCATAGGAAAGCCCGGGCACATGGAGGGACTCCGAGGTCAGGGTCATCCGCTTTTTCTCCATATTGCCCAGAGACAGGATCTCCTGCCCGTCATACAGGATCCGGACTGCATGATCCTCTCCCAGTGTCTCCGCAAGGCTGCGCTGCACCTCCTTCAGATCGATGATCACGCAGCAGACGCCCACGCCGGGGCCGTTCTGATAGGTAAAACGGTCCGCGTAGAGAATGTCGGTTCTGTCATAGATGTAGCGGGAATTGTCGGAAATCTGCAGCGCGTTTGCGGCGGTATCCACCGTCAGCAGAGGAAGAGATCCCCCCAGGGACTCTTCCGACGGAAAAGGCGTATCCAGAAAAATGGTACCGCCTCCTGTATAGGCCACATCGCTGCCGTAGAGAAACAGAGAAATATTGTAGATGCCGCTGCTGTGAGAGGCGAAGACGCTTCGCATCTGCTCCTGCACGGCGTAGGTCTGAAAAGAAGTAAGGGTCTGATCCAGCTTCACGGACATGTAAAGGTCCCGCATCACCGAGGAATACCGGAGATTCTGCACCGCCTCCATGGCTCCCTGCAGGTGATCCTCCATCTCGTCGGACACACCCCGCAGAACATACTCGTCCATCCGGGCAGACTGCTCCTGACTCACCTTCCTGCTCTGGAGGAAGAGAAAGCCGGAGTACATCACCATACTGACGGTGATGATGAGGATGTAACTGAAAAACAGCCGTTTAAAGAGTTTGCTCTGAAACATGGCGCCTCCGTCAGATCAGAAAACAAACGGCCTGCCGATGTGCTTCGGCAGGCCGCATAACGGTCAATCAACACCCAAAGTCTTAAGGTCTGCTTTCGCCTGCTCTAATGTGGTGAAAACAAAAGAATGGTACCCGCATTCAATGGCTGCTTTTACATTCCGCTCCGTGTCGTCAAAAAAGACACACTCGTCAGCTTTCAGATCATAGCGGGTCAGCAGCAGGTTATAGATAGCGGGGTTGGGCTTTACGATAAGCTCTCTGTAGGAAAGGATCCCGCCGTCCAGCTCATCCAGGAAATCCAGTGCCTCCCGGCACTCATCATAAGCCTTCTTGGAGAAATTGGAGAGACAGTACACACGGTATCCCCGCTCCTTCAGCTCCCGGATCCAGGGGATGGCATAGTCCCGCTTCGTCACCATCTCTTTGATGTCGGAGTATGCTTCCCGGAGCTCTTTCGCAATGCCGGGATCCTCGGAGATAAAGGCCTGCAGGGTCTTTTCCTCCGACCAGGCACCCCGGTCAAACTCATCCCAGTAGGGGGTCATGACGGAAGCTTTGGCAATGCGCTTTATCATCTCCTCGTCATAGCCCTTGTCCTGCATAAATCCCTTCCAGCGGAAGTCTGCCAGGACATTCCCGATGTCAAATACAATGTTCCTTATCATCTGATCGCACCCCTTACTTCTTCAGGGGAGACTCACGATAGATGATATCCTCTCTGCCGGGGCCGTTGCTGACCATGGTGATGGGATATCCGATCTGCTCCTCGATAAACTCAATGTACTTGCGACAGTTCTCGGGAAGCTCATCGTAGTTGCGGATGCCGCGAATCTCGGTCTTCCAGCCGGGAAGGGTCTTCAGAACGGGCTTTGCCTTCTCCAGCTTTGTGGTGACAGGGAAATCGGTGGTGACTTCACCGTCGATCTCGTAACCTACGCACACAGGGATCTCATCCAGGTAGCCCAGCACGTCCAGCACGGTGAATGCCACATCCGTGGTGCCCTGCAGACGGCAGCCGTACTTGGATGCCACGCAGTCGAACCAGCCCATACGACGGGGTCTGCCGGTGGTAGCACCGTACTCTCCGCCGTCGCCGCCGCGGCGTCTCAGCTCATCCGCCTCGTCGCCGAAGATCTCGGATACGAAAGCGCCTGCGCCCACTGCGGAGGAATATGCCTTGCAGACCGTAACGATCTGCTTGATCTCATAGGGAGGAACCCCTGCACCGATGGCGCCGTAAGCTGCCAGGGTGGAGGAAGAGGTGACCATGGGATAGATGCCGTGGTCGGGGTCCTTCAGGGTACCCAGCTGACCCTCCAGCAGGATGGTCTTGCCTTCTTTCAGTGCCTTGTCCAGGAAAGACGACACATCCGTCACATATTCTGCGATCATGTCGCGGTACTGATGCAGCGTCTCCAGAAGCTCACCCTCGTCGATGGCGGGCTTGTGATAGAGATGCTCGATGATAACGTTCTTCACCTCCAGCACGCGATGTACCTTGTCCTTCAGCAGCTCCTCGTCAAAAAGCTCGTTGACCTGGAAGCCGATCTTGGCGTATTTGTCGGAATAGAAAGGCGCGATGCCGGACTTGGTGGAACCGAAGGCCTTGCCTCCCAGTCTCTCCTCCTCATACTGGTCAAAGAGGATGTGATAGGGCATCACGATCTGGACTCTGTCGGACACAAGGATCTTCGGCTTGGGTACGCCCTTCTCCACGATGGAATCGATTTCCTCGATGAGTTTGGGGATGTTCAGCGCCACACCGTTGCCGATGATGCTGGTGGTGTGTCCGTAAAAGACACCGGAGGGAAGGGTATGCAGTGCAAACTTCCCGTAACCATTCACGATCGTGTGGCCGGCATTGGCACCACCCTGGAACCGGATGATGATATCCGCCTGTTCCGCCATCATATCGGTGATCTTGCCCTTGCCTTCATCACCCCAGTTCGCTCCTACAACTGCTTTAACCATAATTCTCTCCTCTACCTCTTATACTTTAATATCCGCTGTCATACCCAGCACATCCGCATTGGCCTCCAGGATGGGACGGATCACCGTCTCCAGATACTTGGTGGTCTGGAGGGGCGCACGACCCACATAGAGCTCGGGGCGCAGGGTCTCCTGCATTTCTTCCAGGGTCAGGCCGAAGGCGGGATCTGCGGCAATGCGCTCCAGCAGATCGTTGTCCTTGCCCTCTTCCTTCACGGTACGGCCCGCCTGCATGGAAAGCTGGCGGATCTTCTCATGGAGCTCCTGGCGGTTGCCGCCCTTCTTCACGGCATCCATCATGATGTTCTCGGTAGCCATGAAGGGGATCTCCGCCATGAAGTGCTTCTCGATGACCTTGGGATAAACCACCAGGCCGTCCACCACGTTCATGCACAGATCCAGGATGCCGTCCACTGCCAGGAATCCCTCGGGAATGGAGAGACGCTTGTTGGCGGAGTCGTCCAGGGTCCGCTCAAACCACTGGGTAGCGGAGGTGATGGCGGGATTTAAAGCATCCACCATCACATAGCGGGACAGGGATGCAATGCGCTCGCTGCGCATGGGATTTCTCTTGTATGCCATGGCGGAAGAACCGATCTGATTCTTCTCGAAGGGCTCCTCCACTTCCTTCAGATGCTGCAGCAGACGGATGTCGTTGCTCATCTTGTGGGCGGAGGCTGCGATGCCTGCCAGGACATTCGCCACTCTGGTGTCCACCTTCCGGGAATAGGTCTGCCCGGACACGGGGTAGCACGCTTCAAAGCCCATTTTTGCTGCGATCATGGGATCGATCTTATCAATGATCTCATCATTGTCATTGAAGAGTTCCCGGAAGGATGCCTGGGTGCCGGTGGTTCCCTTGGATCCCAGGAGTTTCAGGCTCCCCATCACATAGTCCAGGTCCTCCAGGTCCATGGCGAATTCCTGCAGCCAGAGGGTGGCGCGCTTTCCCACGGTGGTGGGCTGTGCAGGCTGGAAATGGGTGAAGGCCAGGGTGGGCTGATCCTTATACTTATCAGCAAAATCAGCCAGTTCCTTCATGACATTCAGCAGCTTTCTGCGGACCAGCTGCAGCGCTTCCTTCATGATGATGATGTCGGTATTGTCGCCCACATAGCAGGAAGTGGCGCCCAGATGGATGATGCCTGCCGCCTTGGGGCACTGCTGTCCGTAAGCATAGACATGGCTCATGACGTCATGGCGGACCTGCTTTTCCCGCTCCCTTGCCACATCGTAATTGATGTCTTCCGCATGGCTCTTCAGCTCATCGACCATCTCCTGCGTGATAACGGGCTTGCCGTCCTGGGAGAGGCCCAGCTCCATCTCAGTCTCCGCCAGAGCGATCCAGAGCTTTCTCCAGGTGCGGAATTTCTTGTCCTGTGAAAACAGGTACTGCATCTCCTTGCCGGCGTAGCGCTCGGAAAGAGGACTGCTGTAAATATCGGTTGCCATATACACTCCTTTTTCGATTGACATTCTGTCAATAGATCAGAATTGTTTCTTATTTCAGGGGCTTTCCGGTGAGAAGCTCGTAGCCCTGGAGATATTTGTCTATGGTCTTGTCCACGATCTCCTGGGGCAGGGTCCAGTTGTGGCCCTCATGGCTCTTCAGCCAGTCTCTTGCGAACTGCTTGTCAAAGGAAGGCTGGCTCTTGCCCTCTTCATAGCCATCCAGGGGCCAGAAACGGGAACTGTCGGGGGTAAGCATCTCGTCACCCAGGACGATGTTGCCCTTCTCATCCAGGCCGAACTCGAACTTGGTGTCTGCAATGATGATGCCCTTGGTCAGCGCATAGTCCGCGCACTTCTTATACAGGGCGATGGTCAGATCCCGGAGCTGAGACGCATAATACTCACCCTTGCCGGGGTAGAACTTCTCCAGATGCGCAACGCTCTGCTCATAGGAGATATTTTCATCATGATCGCCGATCTCTGCTTTGGTGGAAGGAGTGTAGATGGGCTCAGGGAGCTTTTGGGACTCCTTCAGTCCCTCGGGAAGACGGATGCCGCAGACGGTGCCGTCCTTCTGATAGCTTGCCCAGCCGCTGCCGGTGATGTAGCCGCGGACTATGCACTCCACGGGAAGCATCTCCAGCTTCCGGCACATCATGCTGCGTCCCTCGAACTTTTCATTTTGGAAGAACTCTGGCATATCCTTCACATCGGTGGAAACCATGTGATTGGGAACGATGTCTCCGGTCATGTCAAACCAGAACTTTGAGATCTGGGTCAGCACCTTTCCCTTGTCCGTGACCTGATTGTTCAGGATCACATCGAAGCAGCTGATGCGGTCGGTCGCCACCATGATCAGGTGATCGCCCGCTTCGTAGATCTCTCTGACTTTTCCCTCTTTGATCGGCTTCATTTCCATAATTTTTCTCCTCCATGAAGAGAAATCGCGTATGCGATTTCCCTGAATTGGGGAATTGGTGCACTTATATGCACCAATTCCGGTTTGAAAGAAAAGCGCATCAGCGTTTTCTTTCAAACAATCCTCCGCGCAGTATTTTAAACACCAAATACCACAATACCGAATTCACCGGTAAAATACAATCGTCAGTTTCCACAAAAGCCATGGAATTCATGCGGCTGCCGCATTACTCTCTGCCCACAGCCTCGAAGGCATTGGTCATCTCCAGGATCTCCCGCGCGTAGCCGGGATATTCTCTCGCCACCCGCTTGATCTCGTCGCTGGCCTCCGTAGCCAGCCCCCGGTTGTACTCGATCTGTTCCCGCAGCGACTGACGTCTCAGGATCAGGGCATGGCGGATCTCCACCATTTCCCGCTTGTCCAGCAGAGCCTCCACCTGGTGGACCCAGCGCTCCGGGTTCCGAACCCGATATCCCAGGAGGGTGGTGATGAGCTGCTTGGAGTAAAAGTCGGATTTGGCCTCCGACTCCGTGTACTGCCGCCGCTCCTCCTTCTCCTGCTGGTAGATCCGCCAGAGCTTCTCCAGCTTTTCTCCGCTGCTGACATTGTATTTAAGGTACAGATACTCCAGGAGCTTTCGGTTGTTCACATAGCGGATCTTCACCGTATTTTGCAGCTGGATGATTCGGTTTAACTCCCGGCTTACTTTCCGCAGATCCTTCTCCGCATCGGTGTAGCGGACGTAAACCACGGTCATGGCCACTGCCACGGCGCCCATGGCAAGGATATAGCCCACGAAGACATTCATCCCCAAGCCGAACTGCAGGATGAGCAACAGACTCATCAGCGCCACAAAGGCTGTCAGGAAGATGGTGACCATCCCCCTGGCGTTGTTCATCTGGCCCTCCAGCTCCTCCGCCCGGAACTCGCAGGCGTGGCGCTCTCCGTCCAGCCGGCGCAGGTCCTTCTTGATGAGGATGGCCATCTGCTCGTTTTCCCGGAGCTTTGCAATGCCCTCCTCCACTTCGTCCTCCTGCTTCCGCAGGGTGTAGTATTCCGCATCCGTCAGCTTGTTGGTCCGCTCCCGAAAGGCCTTCATATCCCGCTCCAGGCCGACGAGGGCGGAAGCCGCCGCATTGACCTCCTGTCGCTGCGCCTCGGGCAGTGCCTCGATCTCCTCGATGTCGGTGAGGTAGGAGGTGACCATATTGTACTCGCCGCTCAAAAGCTCCGCCTCACGGGATGCCTCCGCCATCTGCTCCAGACAGTCGGAAATATAGCGGCTGCGCTGCTCCTGATCGTGAAAGTCCACGGTTTCCGAGCTCAGGGAGATCTCTTCCCAGTCCTCTTCCTCCCGGGATTTCTCGCGCTTTCGCAAAAAGCGTTCTCTTGAAAACAGGTATTTCCAGAATCCCATCCGTTACTCTCCCACCGATTCACGGTAGCTGGCCATCAGACCTGCCATGATCCGTCCGTTCTCCTCAAAATAGCTCTCGGACTGCGTATCATGGACGGATCCTCTCTCCTCCAGGCGTTTTGCCTCGGGGGACATCTTCCAGGCCTTGTTTAAGGCATCCATTGTTTTTTCCAGTACCAGGGAATTGCGGAACTGATCCAGGTGATCCGCCGCCAGCGCCACATATTCTTCATCGGAAAGCTCCATGCGCTTTGCCGCCAGATAGGACATGGAATGCTCCCGCTCCTCGGGGCAGATCTGCTCCGCCCGCAGGAATGCCTCCGCCGCCAGATGATATTTCATCATCCCGGCGTAGGCCACACCCATGTTGTGGTGAATGGAGGCCAGCACCTCTCCCGCAGGGAGTTTTGCCGCGTCATCCGACTTTACGTCCTCCCATTTCCGCACCAGGGACTGATATCCCCGGACTGCCTGACGGTATTTTTTCTCCCTGACCATCCCGTCGATCTGTCGCTTATGCTTCTCTATGGAAGAAAGCCCCGCTCCGGAGAGCAGCACCTTGTGGCATTCGCCGATCTCCTCCGGGGAGTAAAGCCCCACATACTCCAGGATCATGACCACCAGGGCGCTCACGGTACCGCTTTTCTGCACCAGGGGCGTCAGGGCATCCGCCAGCTCGGGCAGACAGCACTCCAGCCGGATCCAGTCCACCAGGGATCTGCTCAGCAGGGTCTCGTCCAGCAGCACCGCATTTTCCGTCAGGAGGACGCAGAGCTCCTCAATGCAGAAAGCAGGCACTTCCAGACCGGGCACATAATATGGATTTGATGTGTATTCTCCGATGCTGATACAGATGCGCATTAATCCAGCTCCACCATTTCCGTCCATACTTTACCGGAGGAGGGCCTGATCCTTCCCAGCCCCAGATCCTCCAGTGAGATCTCCAGATGCTTTTCGTCCGCCAGGTGCAGATGGGCACGGAAGCGGGAAAGCTCTCCTTCGTAATGTTCCAGCGTCATCCGGGCGATGCGGGAGGATCCCTTTACCAGCCCGGTGATGACGAACTCCACCTGATTGCCGCCCTGCAGATACAGGTCGAACTCCCGGTCCGCTTCGAACCAGTCCACGCCGGCATCCAGCAGTGCCAGGTAGACCTCCTCTCCCTGCCGCAGGATCTTCATACCCACGTTGGAACTGAGCTTCTCATTGCCCAGGAAAACGTGATTTTTCGATTCCTCCGTGGCATTCAAACGGTTCCGCAGGCCCATGCAGGCCCCCTTGCTGTAGAGGTTGCTGCCGCGGAACACCCGAAAACCCGTCACCAGATAGGTCCGGGACTGTTTCATCCAGGTGTCGGAGAATTGCTCTCCGATGAGGAAGACGCTGGTGGGGCGGTTGTCCGACAGCACCTCTTCGCAGAGATTCAGGAAGGCCTGATCCAGCTGCCGCAGCTCGTAGTCCTCATCCGGGATATTGGTCCTGGGCATCCGGGAGAAGGGATATTCCGTCTCGTCGATGTAGACCACCACGGGCGAAGTATTGGGATTCGTCGCCATTTTCAGCACCCGGATCCGCTCTCCGCTGTAATCCATCAGCATGCTGCCGCCCATCCACAACTCCGGGGGCTGTCCGATCATGTAATGGTAAAAGCTCTCGGTATAGCTCTGGAAGTAGACCTTGTCGGTCTTGAGCTTCAGACCCGCAGCCATCTCCCGCAGCACCCGCATGTGGTCCGCATCCAGCGTGTCCACCGTAAAGAGGATGGCCACGATATGATCCAGGGAACCCACAGGGTTTAAGAGGCTCAGTGCGCGCTTCACAAAAAGCGTCAGGAGGGAAACGGGCTGATAGAGATTGCCGTCCACCAGAACGCTCTCCCCGCTGATGGCCCTGCTCAGGAGGTGATCCACCAGGATGCCCTCCTCCTTTTCCGCAAAGGATACGGCCTCCGCACCATAGAACCACTGCCCGGCCCCCAGGCGCTTTGCCAGCACCGTAGGGATGGCAAACTGCTCCTCCCCCAGCACGGCGGAGACGGACTCCATCGATCCGTCCTGAAGCATAAAGCTGATGCCGCTGCGCAGTTCGCCCAGGTCAAAGCCAACGATATATCGATTGTTCCCGCTTCCAAAGGGCCCGGGGATCTTCAGCATAGCTCTTCCTCCGAGAAGAGAAAAGCGCGTCAGCGTTTTCTTTCAAGCTTCTGTCTACAATAACCGGAACAGTTCTCCGTTCAGATATTCCTTGCGTCTGTACTCTCCCAGCATCTGGTCAAAGGTGCCGTAGTCCTGCAGGGTAAGACTGATGAGCATGTCGTTGATGGCGTCAAATCTGCCCTCCCGGACCTCGCCCGTGATATCGCTCCTCTGCAGATCACCGCTCTGGGTGAGCTCGCTTTCCTCCGTCACACTGCCGTCCGGAAGTTTCGCGCGGTATTCCTCGGTGATATAGTATTGCAGGCTCTCACCGAAAAAGATCACAAATTCCTTAAAGCACACGCCGTCACAGACTTCCTGCATGTACTCCTCTTCGTACTCGTAATCCTCCCTGCCGTTCCCTGCGATCACATAGTGGATCCGCGCAGCGCAGCCGGGCCTTGCGTGGTATTCCACCACCATCTTGTCCGACAGCTCGTCCAGGATCAGCTCCAGCCGGTCCCGCATCTTCCCCGGCGGGAAGAGCCCGTCGTCCAGGAAGGTCTTAAAATATCCCATGTGGACCCGGTGGTTCATCTCCCGGTCCAGCAGATGCAGTGCCAGCTTTCTGCTCTCATCGGTGAGGACGGAAGGATTCTCCGTATAGTATTTCAGCAGTGCCAGCGCACTGACCTCCGGGAGCTCAGCCCCCTCCAGAAAGCGCTTCTCCAGCTGTTCAAACAGGAAATTACTGACAACCCTGTCGTTTACAAAATAATCCCGTGTGCTCTGCAGAAGGTATGCCAGCACCACACGCTCGTCTCCGTCGTTTTCCGCATAGCTCCGGAAGATCTCATCCTGCTCTCCCACGAAGGCGCCGGTAAAGAGGAGCTGCGTGAGCAGCCTGCCTTCCAATGCCGCTCTGGGCAGATTCATATTGCCGGCGGTACGCCAGATGTCCCGCAGTTCCTTGGACAGCCCCTGATAATGCTCCATCAGATAGAGGATGGTGGGGGTGTCAGCCTTGCCCCTGTTCAGGAGCCTGACGCTGCCGAAATACAGCACCCGCTGGTGGACGGGACTCATCTCCCGCTCTTGGGAAAGGACCTGATCCAGCACCCGTTTTAAAAGTGCAGGCTCCGCAAAATAGGGCGTATTGTCCGCCAGGTAGTCCATGGCCTCCGTCAGATCCTCCCGGAAACACAGGAAGGTAAAGTATCTGTTTTTCTCCACGGCGTTCATGCCCGCCGTATCCAGCTTCCGCAGGGCGATCTGAACCTGCTTGTCCTCGCCGGCCTCCCGGTAATAGTCCAGGGCCTTGAAGGCCAGCGTCCTGCGCAGGGCGGGACTCAAAGCATCGTACTCCGCCAGGAACTGGAACCGGCTGATGTTGTCCTTGTGCGCTTCCACGTCACCGTGCTCTCCCAGGCAGATGAGATAGTTCAGTCTCGGATTGTCCCAGACCTGCTCAGCAATGGGCCGCTGGAACCTGCCTGCCAGCATCAGCTTCTCCAGGGTATAGTCCACGGACCTAAGATACCGGTTACCGTATTCATCCTCCAGAGTGATGAGGTAATCGTTGCCGTAGACGCTGACCCAGCCTTTTCCGTCACGGATGTCATATTCCCAGGGCTTCGTAAAGCCCTTCTGGTACACGTACGCCTTCCGGATACCGGTATGGTCCGTGGTGAGCCACCCGGAGTAGATCAGATCCGCCAGGCTCTGAGCAATCCCCCGTTCCAGATGGGAGGGCTGCAGGACCTCGTCGTAGATGGCGGCCAGATGTCTGTCGATGCGGCCCTTTCGGATCTGGTCCAGGGCAAAGGCCGCCATGTTTTCCCGGACGCTGTCCAGGATCTCCGGCACCTCCCGGCGATTGCGGATCAGATAATGATAGTAGTAGGCCGTATGCTCCGCATCCAGCTGATTTGCGTAGGAAAAATACAAAAGGACGGGTCTGGGGATCTCGCGCATCCCGGTCAGATCGATGCTGGCCATGTACATCTCATAGAGATTCGGCAGCTTCATCTGTGCATCCACGCCCAGCCGATACCATTCCAGCGCCTCCGCATCGGAGCGTCTGCCCTTGATGAGCTGCTCGCAGATCTCCTGCAGGAGCCGCTTGTCACCGTAGTCCTTGTAGAGCAGTGTCATGGCACGGAGGAGCAGAGGCTGGTAGGTGCGCTCCTTTTCAAAAAGGAACAGGACCTGTTCCATGGACTCCTGTGCCAGCGCATGGCGTCTCGCGCCAAAGAGCAGCACCTGGGAAGCAAAACCGGAGACTTTCCGGACGATCAGCGGATTCTGGTTCAGCGCCAGCAGTCCCTCCATATACAGAATGGGACTGGTGCAGCCGTTGTAGTAGAGCTCTTCCAGCAGTGCCCAACGTCTGGGCAGAGATCTGGAGACCTCCGTGGGCAGATAGAGCATGAGCCAGCCCACACGCCAGTCATAGTCTCCCCGCCGGTACACCCGCTCTACTCTGGCGGCCTCCGACAGGGCATACTCCTCCTCCGTGCGCACCAGGGTGGTGAGGTAGGAATGATAGCAAAAGATGAAATCCAGCTCTTTCTCCGGATAGAGCCGGTCGCGCTGTGCCTCCTCCAGCAGGTCCGCAGACTGGTCCAAGAGCCATCCCGCCTCGTTGGAGCGGCTGTCGGTGATGAGGAGCTGTGCCTGGTAGAGACGGGCCATGATGTCCTTCCCGTCCATATCCGCCAGCTGCTCCACCAGCTTGCCGGTGCGGCTCATCCACTGTTTGGTGGAAAGCTGCTTTAAGCGCATCTGGAGATAGAGTTCCGAAATGCGACAGGCGATCTCCTTCTTTGTTCGCTGGGTGCTTTTTCCCGGCACCGTGGATCCCAGATGGATCTCTACGGGGATCTCCAGACGGATGCTTCCTCCCTTCAGGATCACCTTGCCATAGTGTCTGCCGCTGCCCATGTGGGAGATGTCAAAGAAAAGCCGCAGGTAGCAGATGTTCCCGAGAAAATCGTCATCGTTTAAGACCGTGCGCTCCGTGAACAGGAACTCGCCGCAGGTCTCGATCTCCAGGTGGGTATAGCCCCAGCCGTTCCGCAGGATCTCGATCTCCTTCTCCTGGAGACCCGCCGTGGAAGGACTGAAGGTGAAGCTCAGCTCCGGGGTCCTGGTCAGGTACTCCAGCGGCTGTTTTTTGTTGATATGCAGGAGGAATTCCTCCAGATTTCTCTCGTTTTCCGGGATGGCGGAGAGGGCATGATAGGCTTCCAGGTACTGCTCGTCATTGCCGGTCAGGACCCGTTCAAAGTCCGGAGAATAAAAGAGGGTGACGGCCTCCTTCCAGTTGCTTTTTGCCAGATTGGCAAAGTGGAACAGATTGCGGATCTGGCCGATGGAGGAGTCCACGTAAGGGTGCTCCACCGTCACCACGAAGGGAATGTAATATTCCCCCAGATTGCTGATAATATGGAAGGATCCTTTGATCACGTCCCCCTCGAGGCAGAGCTCCGAGTGGAAGCGATAGCCGATCTCGGTATCGGAGCCGGACAGTCTCGTCTGCATGAGCTCCATGCGCATGTCACTGGAAGTGACAAAGCCGGTGGTGGCTGTGCCGGGCCTGGAGAGGACATGGAAGCTCCCCTCGCAAGGCTCCTGGGGCGAAATGCTGATCTCCACCTTGGTACAGGAGAAATCAAGAGCCCGCTCTTCAGTTGTGAAATCCCCCTCCAGGATGTGTTCCAGCTTCGACCGCATAGCGATACCTTCCCATAGTCACAGATAGATACATTATACCAAAAAAAACACGCAAGGGGATAGAAAAAATCCCGGGTGAATTACCCGGGATTTTACGCATTTTTGTTTACATAGCTGATCAATTATATATTACGGGGAGATTCAAAGTGGATGTTTCCAGTTTATCTATACCACCGACAAAACTCTCTCTGATCAGTTTGTTCCCCTCCACTCTGTATGTATAATATCCAACAAAATCATATTCCGGAGCAACCCACCATTTTACCTGGGCATGATAGGTAAATGAAAAATAAAATTTCCCGTTCACCCCTTTTTTGATATCCTTCAAGGAAACGTTGTCGACAATTATGTCTACGCCTTCATCATCCGGGAAAATATAAAATCTATCGAGTGCATAAATGTCCTTCATGCATTCGCTGTAAACATCTTCCCAATTTGTTGCCTCAGCCTCTACTTCCGTGGACGAAACTTCGTAGGCAGCATACTGCTTATACATACCGTCCTCAAATGCGATATCCACGTACTCAGTTGCGGTACAGGTATCCCACCAACTTCTGTAGGAAGCACATTGGACTCCGTTTTCGCCCTGTATAAACAGCATTTCCGAATCCAGCAAGCCTTTATCTCCGCCCACATCACCATACTTATACTGTGTTTCAAATTCTACACCTTCTACATCAACATAATAGTGCTCAATCTCGCCAAAATGAAAAACACCATATTGGCTGACAGTAAGGTCAGAATCACCATATTCATCTTCAGGATCCGCAAGCATAATCTTTCCGGGCCTGTAAAGGTTTAAGCTCTCGTCAACACACACCACCTCAAAGAATCCGTCTATATAATAGTCGGTATCATCAAATGAATAATCTCTGCAAACATCAGGAAATGCAGGCCCCAAAGAAGCATAAAGGCATAAACCGCTTCCGTCGTTGATATACATTGCATCGTTAACAACCATATTCTCTTCTTTTGCCAGGTTGGAAACCAAATGCATTCTGTCTGAGGAATAATCATAAGCGGCTGCAGATGAAATCGGCCTGATCAGCATCCTGGTTCGATCTCCGTTTTTCAGCAATTCATTCAGAGATATTGCCCCAGGCCGCAAACCATTGTATGCTTCTTCGGAAATCGCCTCAGAAATAACCTGTCCGGATTCTATATGTACTTCGTAAAATTCTTCGGAGTCTTCTTCTTCATAAAATGTGAAATTCGGTAAGGTAGAATAGATTAAAAAGCCTGTCTCCTCCTCATTAAAGAGAAGGAAATATCTCTTGTTGACAGGGTCGTTTAATATTTCCTTAATCTCACCGTTTACTTGATCAAAGATGACCAGTTCCGTATTATCGCAAAAATGATCGTAATAACAGGTTTCGATACCTTCCGGCTCCACAACTACAATCATTTCCTGATCGGCATCTCCATCCAAATTTACAAAATACGGATAAGCCTGCCGCTCTGAATAATGAGAATTAAAATACTCGACAAGAGGTGCACGCTCAGACTCTAAATCAGACAAATCTTCGGTCTCTTTTTCCAATATCGACTCTTCTATTGCTTCTTCCTTAGTTGCTTCCTGTGAAGATTCATCTACAGTTAATTCTGCATATTCCTGCAGCTCCGTCTGCGGATCAATCGATTTAGCCTTCTTAATGGATTGGATCCCCCAAAAAAGGAGTAATGCAACCAGAACGCCTCCGATCATGAGCGCTACCACCGGCACTGAATTCTTTTTCATTTTATAAATCTCCGTTACCAAAGGGCTGCCCTTATAATGATAAACTGATTTGCCCTTCTTACTTATTGTACAAAGGTCTCATTAAAATTCTCTTCATGGGTATACTCATCCAGATTACTGGTCACAAGTGCTTTATATAATTCATCCAATGAAACATACCCATGGTAATACCAACAAGCTGTATCCCATCCGGACCGGATATGAGAATCGACTTTAACCTTAGCATTAGGAGTAGAGTAGGAGGTTACGTCCACATTGACTTTTCCTTCCTCATCAACAGTCAGGTTGCTATAATCGATAAACCAATAGATTTCGCTGATTTGATCGAAAGAACCATTCTCATTGGAGATAAAGTTCCTCGCACTCACCTTGTACACCAAATACAGGTAATTCCGACTCATGGCATAAGTACTTTTGGGAATCAGGAGGCACTCACCTACGTAATCCAATGATACCAATTCTGATGATGAAGCCCAATCTTTCGCCACATATGCAGCAAATACATCCTCAGCCTGGGCTTTCATCAACTCCAATGATTCCGCATCCAGCTCACTCAATTGATTAACATAGCTGATGAGTCCCGTAACTGTATATTCTTTTTCCAGCGCTTCCGGAACCTTCCCATATTTTTCTGCGTATTTCTTTACTTTACTTTTGTCAAACGTGATGACAACCTTATCACCATTGCTGAGTCCGCTGGATTTATTACAGCTAAAATCATAGTCCTGCAGTTCTACTCCGTCATACTTAAAGTACAGCTTACCATCAGGTGCAATCCCGCTAAACTCTACTTCCAAATCGGAAAAAGCATCAAAGGTGTCTAACTCTGTTAGGCCAGTAACCGTATAGGTACCGTCCTTATGTTTCTCCTGATAAATCACAAACGTTCCCAAGCTGTCATCAATATCCCAGGTATACGTCAGTTCTTCTCCATTGGCAAGGTCAGTATTCCTATCAAATCTGACATGAATTCTGCTTTCCATCACATCCACAGGCGTTTTGCCGGATAGGGACTTCCCATATTCAGCACTCCCCAGAGCAGTGAATTCAACCTTTTTCCCATAGTCTCTCTGAATTCCATCCCAATCAATCACGGCAGACACAGAACCATATCCGTCATACCCGGACGCCTCAAATGTTAGGTATTTATCCAGTTTGATGACTTTGGCAGCCTTAGAAACAATACTTCCGAAAACAATTGTTCCCAACAGCAAACATCCACAAATAATCCATGCAATTTTTGGAAGTGCCTTGAGTTTTACAAGGATCTGATTCATTTTCTGCTTAGCTTCTTCTCCGGAAATGGCATTTTGAGAAGCGGAATTAACCATACTCGCCTGAAGCGGCTGCCCGCATTGTCTGCAAAACTTAGCTCCATCTTCATTTTCTGCACCACATTTTCCGCAATACATATACTGTCCTCCAAAAAATCAGTTATCGTTTGTCAATAATATTTCCAACCGTGAAATCGTAAAAGTCCGTAAACCTAGTCAACTCTCCTCTACGTCTGGGGGTATAATCATCGTTTCGAATGATCTCAGCAATCTCATCCCGGGTAATCGTAATCAAACCGTTGAATGCACTCTCATTTCCATATATGTCCGTTTCACTGATCCGGTTAAACGCTGCCCTGTTCCAAATATCGGTCATCCCGTAATACGGAGAAACAAAATGTTCCGTTCGATAATATGTATATGGGCTTACATGAGCCGTATACCAAAACTCATTTGTATCAGGATCAACGAAGTATTCCAAATATATAAACACCGGAAGCTCTGCGTTTACCATATCTTCTGTATATGGGAGATGATTTTCGGCGCTGGTAACATAGAGCGGCTCTCCAACAGATATCAGCCATCTGTCTAATGCATTTTTTCCGGATTCATCTCTGTCATTTTCATCAAGATTGCTATATCTCTCCCTTAATTCGCCAAGAGACAAATCCGGAATAACAGAACCAACCTCAAATCCCCAAGCCTTATCTTGATCTGTTGCAACTACTTTTCCGCCAAGTCCGCCTTCATAGTAGCCAAAATGGTATGCCAGGTATCCTTTCTTCAGTAATCTTTCCAGCAAAGGATCATCCAAATCCGGAATACCATCATCATCGGAGTCAGGGTAAAAGAATTTCCAAATCATATTGATATACTCCTGGCTTCCAACAAATCCATCGATTATATCATGTCTGGATTTTTCCCCGGAATCCAAGGCACTAACCCAATAAGACAGACCCTCTTCATCTGGATTGCGGTCAAAAAAGGTATGATACATGCAATCGACATATTCTGTATTTGACAGCCCCCCCTCGCGATTATGAAATTCCAACGATTCCAAAAAGCTATAAACCAAATCGGCAGGGGCGATCTCTCCAATAGCAATCTTAGTAGCCCAGTGTCGTTTCCCCTCAGCTTCAGCAGATCGGCCTAATGCTTCAACGTAGAATCGCTCCACAAAATTACCAACAGCCGCTCCATCCAATCGAGAGATTTTTACATTCGGACAAGAATAGTTTCCCCGAGAAATCCCACTAGCCTCGCAAAGATTCGAAAACTCCTGAGAGTTAACAAATCCGGCAATCATCCAATCCAAAGGCATCCAATTTGTGGCATACTTTACCCATTCGGAAAACCCGGCCTCATCCGGCTCGCGATCCAGGAATGAGCGATATAGTAGTGTTACGAAGTCCTCATTGCTGATGGAGTTGTAAATGTCCGTAAACTCAGGGGAGTGTGCAAATCCGTATACAAAGGAGGCTCCATCAATCTCACCGGAAGCCAGTTTTGCAGCCCATCCTTCTTTTCCTTCCGGATCAGAAGGTCTGCCCAAAAAGCACTCATACATCCTCTCCACGAAGCCATAAATCTGCGGGGACGGTTCACCCACATAACGATTGCTCTCCATGGGCTCTATCGCCAAACTGCTGATAGTACTACTGAAAAACATTCCCAGAGCAAGAGCGCAAGAAATCAAACATCGAAAGATCCTATTACCCATAGTTTTATCCCTCTTTCATCAGTCTTCCGAAGCAGTCTCCGTGGATGTAGTTTCCTTCAGTTTATTACCACACCCTACGCAAAACAGATTATCAGCCGGATTATTCGCTCCGCATTTCCCGCAAATACATACTCCATCCGGGACACTGTTTTGTGCAGGTGCTTCTGATCCACATTTTGTGCAGAACTTATATTCTGCCAAGTTCACACTTCCACACTTTGCGCACGTCCAGCCACCTGCCGGTTTCATCGGTAAAGCCGGATTCTTACCTGTCATCAGGAAGTATAAAGATACAGCAGAAGCACCAATCAGTGCCAGCGACATTATGACATTCAATACAAATCCAAATTTCGTTTCCACTGTACAGTGATAGGAGGCAGCAAATTTCTCTGTGCCGCTCTTAAAGCCCATCAAAAGAAGGAAATCCGCAAACCCCATAGCACCAGTAGCAATAGAAGATGCCATTTCGCTAATGGTCTTCCGAGCAACCACAATCAAAACAGCGATCGGGATGATCAGCAGGAATAAGAGAATAAATTTCGGATCAGAAATAGTTGTATCTTTTGTGCCATACCCGAAAGTAGCTCCGATTGCAGTGACATCCCTTGATTGGGACGCACAAGACACTGTAAAACAGGGAATAAAAAAACCAATGATCAAAACAAGGGATACTATACGAGTGACTAATTTAATATACTTTTTCATTATTTGTTCCTTTCTCCCATCTGTAGGGCTGAATCATAGCCTGTCCAAAAGTCTCAACACGTTTGCAGTAGCATTAATTGCACTACTTGTCCGAATCCCCTTAAGCGCCGCTGTCTGTGATTGCTGCTGAGCAAGGATCTGATCATTTGTTTGCTCAATTTTCCAACGATGAAGTTGCTCATCCAGCATTGTTAATGCCTGATTGATTGTCTCAGCTCGTCCGGCACTAACGATCTTTACCAAATAATCTGTAGCAAGCGGAAACCAATAATCATTCGGAATAACAGACATCGCTTCTGAATTATCGATTAATATTTTTGTCCCAAGTCCTTCCTCCGCATCTGCCTCAGCGATTTTTTGTTCATATACAGCGATATTCTTCTTTCGATATCGACTATTAATCACAACACTCGATACAATAAAAAGGATAACCGAAAAGCCAAACGTATTAATTTGAAAAATGACTGTTAAAGCATTTCCCAAATGTCTATAAACAAATGGCATTTCCAAAATCCACTCAATAATCGAAAACACTGCAACCGAAAGAAGACACCCTAAAATAATAGCGGTCCAGATCTTGTTTGTTTTTGCAATGGCATACTCTTTTTGAGCCTTTTCCCTCATCTGATTAGCATTCGAGTAATGCTGATATGACTGATTGCATATTTGATTTGCATTTACTAGTTTCTGCAACAATTCGTTCATTTATCTATCCTCCATAATCTAAGAAATCTGCAAGAACTACTTTACAATCACAATATAGCATCTGCTTTCCGCCATTCTGTAATATGGATATTACCCTCTCATATCCGGCTGTTTTTCCTGCTGATTCAAATAGGATAATTCCCATACATCTGCGTAAGTTCCCAGTGGATCCTCAGACAAAATACACATCAGCACAAAACATTCGTAAGGATGCGCAACATACAGTTCTCCCATATCGCAATTCCTAAGAATGCAATTCATCTCGTCAACAAAAGCGATGTACCTGCTCTTATTGTTTGCGAAATCATCTAGTCTCTGCGAATAAACAAAGAAACATAGCGTAATCAGATCAAACCTATTTACGTCCATTGCTCCGGACAAAATATCAGTAAGCCGTTGCCTGCTAAATCGTTTCCCATCAAATGAATCATTTAAACTGGAGGCTTTTCCTGGTGCAAGGTTTCCTTGTTTATTGATTGGAATCGCTGCGCTGATAACATGTTCAAGGTCAGCCGGTGTGATATCTTCCCTACGATACTGTTTCATGCCAGGCGATTTTCCATCTTCTGAAGCATCCGGTTCATTTAATAGCTTTGCCACCAGATCTCTGGACTGATCATATAATTCCAGGAAGGATTCCCTGGCTGTAACGCTGAAACTGCTTTTGTTGTCTTTGGTTTTCAGACCGGACAGAAAAGAAATCAAAATCGCATCATTTTCAATTGTTCCCATGCCTTCTCTGTAGCGAATAGTGCGATCCGAGAATAGTAACTTCATATCAACTTCATTCGCAGGTGTCTGCAGATAGGTAGTCCAAAGTGATTCATACTTTGGAAAAGTGTAGTGGTTCTTGTAGCAGTACCAGCAAATAACCTCAAAGGGATCTTTGGGATTGATCCCCTGTTCCCGAAGCGCTTTCTGCAAAAATTCATTAACATCATCGACACTCATCGCCAGACCAAAACCTAACAAAAATACTACCTTCCTGTTGACTGTGCGCTGTGTCAACCAATTCTTTGAGAGTGCGCTTAGTTTTGCTGTAGTTTCGCCAAAAGATTTTGGTGTCGCATTATCTGCAAAGGAATCTTTTATAATCTGCTGATAGGTTTCCAAAGGAACATCTTCAAAGTGCTCTTGGAGTTGCGCCGCTTTATAGAGATACCTTTTTAAGAATTCTCCAAACGACAGAAACCGAACCCGGTTCTTGAGGGCCTGAAAAATCAGCTCAGAATCTTTCTCAAAAAAATATGAATTGTCTACAACATCATACAGTTGCTCCCAAGCATTAACCGTATAGTCAAGTTCATCTTTATCCCAATCCATTTCAGCCTCTGCATTCTTCATCATATAAATGGAAATATTCGAATATTGCTCATTGCACTGTAACATTAACGATTCCGTATTTTGGACCCCAACCACCTGGAAAATAGAATTGTACTACACTCCCCCCTGCAACATTTACTGAATAATGCTCCACCGCACCATTCGCCTTGCCGGATATTTCTGCAACAGTCACGTCGTCTAAAATGATATATAGTGTCGCATTTTTCATGGCACTTCCATCAACATGCCCAAAATCAAATTCCAAGGTGTCATATTGACCGTTTAACTGGAAATACGCATAAGACTCAAAAGAATTATGTAGTGAAAAACCATGATCATATGTGTTTCCTCCCATGATCAATGGCGATTTTTCATAATAAACCTTCTCAAAAGGTTCCATTATATCCAGCAAATACTTAGGTCTGCTTTCTTCTACTTTGTTCGCCTTATCTATCAAAACCTCATTTCCCGGGAATACCGCCAATGCCTCATTTAGCAAAGAACTGGCACCTTCGTAGTCCTTTTCATCCAGCAAGGCATCCGCCCTGGCAACAACATTAATCGCATATAACGCTTCACATTGTCCCCGCAGAACAGTCATTTCCGGATCATCCGAAATGATTTCCAATCCGGCATCTAACTTATCAATTGCTTTAAGATAGTCTTCCTCATCTTTTAACTGATTGGCCAAATCAAGCACAGAA
>JAILAF010000017.1 GCA_024681775.1 Lachnospiraceae bacterium | reverse complement strand
TCCGGTGCCACGAAGCTTTCCCGATCGGTCTCCTGCTGGCTCACATGCTGGCGGAAGGCAGCCTCGTAGTTGCCCATGGGGGCCCAGTTCAGCACCTCCTGGCGCACCTTGAAGAAGAAGACGGAGCCGCTGCCGTAGCGGCTCACCACCTCCAGGCGGCTGCCCATGAGCTGCAGGAGCCGCTGGGTGATATTGAGGCCCAGCCCCGTGCCCTCGATGGTGCGGTTCCGCTCCTCGTCCACCCGCTGGAAGGCCTGGAAGAGCCTTTCCATATCCTCCTCCTTAATGCCCATGCCCGTATCCCGGACGCCGATGTAAAGCTCCACTTCCCTCTCCCCGGTCTTTTCCCAGTCCACCTTCAGGGTGACACTGCCCTCCTCCGTGTACTTCACGGCGTTGGTGAGGATGTTGGTCACCACCTGCCGCAGGCGCACTTCGTCCCCCTTCATGATGCTGGGCAGATCCTCCGGCACCTCCACCCGGAACTCCAGCCCCTTCTTTTCCGCCCGCTGACGGATCATATTCACCAGGTCGTTGAGGATGGAGTTGGAGGCATACTCCACGGGCATGATCTCCATTTTCCCCGCCTCGATCTTGGAGAAATCCAGGATGTCATTGATGAGGCTCAGGAGGGTGGTGCCTGCCGTGCGGATGTTTTCCGCATACTGGCGGATATTTTCCTCTTTGGCCTCCCGGAGGATCATTTCGTCCATGCCCAGCACCGCATTGATGGGGGTGCGGATCTCGTGGGACATGTTCGCCAGGAAACGGCTCTTGGCCTCGCTGGCTTCCTCCGCGATCCTCCGCTGGCGCTTCAGCTCTTCCATGTAGCTGTAGTGATCGGTCTCATCCACCAGGACATAAAGCTTTCCGAAGCTCTCGCCCTCGTAGAGGAGCTCATTCTCCTCCGGCAGATAGATCCGGTCTCCCACGGTGATGCTGGTAGCCTCCTTCAGGGCCCGGGAGATTTCCGCGGGGAGCAGGTGATGCGAGCGGTTTTCCTTTAGCTTGCCATTGCTCAGAAGGGGGATCCGGCTCAGCTCCGGGAAGAGCTCCGCCGCCGGCCGGTTATAGTACTGGACCCGTCCCAGCTTGTCCACGGCGATGATACCTTCGGAGATCTTGTCGATGACAAAGTCCCGGGCAATCTCTCCGGTCCCCAGCAGATCACAGGAAAGAATGGCCACCAGCATAAAGATGGTGCCCAGGAAAAATCCCAGAATGGTCACGTCGTAATCCCCGGTAAGGCCCGGGATGCCGATGATCTGGATCAGGAAAAAGACACTCTCCAGATACACTGCGATGGTGACGATGAAGAGCCGCCTGGAGACCACTTTGTTGGTCTCGCGGTGATAGGCGATCATGAGCCATGCGATGCCGCAGACGATGTAAAAGAGCATGATGGCAATGTGGATATGATGCAATATGCCGTTTCCATGCTCCAGTCTGGCAAACATGCCGTCGGTCTTAAACTGCGGGTGGGTGTAATAAAGACTGTGGGCGTTTAATGTCAGAATGGCCAGATAAGTGCCCGCATGGGTCAGGAGCAGGACGGCCCGCACACTGTTGGGGACTCTGATCCGGACCAGCTCCGCAACAAAAAGCCAAAGAAAAAAAGCGTACCAGATACGACCGAAATAAGAGAATTTCAGCGCCGCAAGAAAGCCCTCCTCCGTGGTGGAGGTGAGCTCCAGGAGATAACCGATATTGTTGATCAGAGCCGAAATGCAGCTCATGAGCAGATAAGCATGGAGATCATTCTTCAACCTGCGGAAAATGATCCAGGTTTCCAGAAACATGCCGACGATGCAGATATATTGGATTCCGAGTAAGATCGAACGCAGCGTCATGGATCTGCCCCCTTACACGTTTGTCTTTGCTTTGGCCGCGCACTTTTACGCGATGAGATACAACTCTAAAAGTTTACCAAAAATCGCGGTTTTTTTCAACATACGCAAAGGGCCGGACCCCCTTTACGTGCGAATGGTCCGACCCCTGTTTTTGCTGTATTTTTTGACGATCAGGAAGGATCAGACCTCCAGCAGTTTCCGGAAGAAGGCGATCTGGTCCCGGTTGGCCTCTTCGCCGATGGGAAGTCTCATGTTGAGATGGAATACATGCGACACTTCTGTCTCTTCTTTTGTTCCGTAGATCCTGGACTCGGCGTATCCGCCCCGGTCCATTATGAGCCGGGCAAAAGGCTCACAGGCATCGTGGAGGAAATCATTGACGCTGGAAAAAACATAGGCGGGCGGAAAGGCATCCGTCACATGATCCGGGAGCATGAGTCTCGGGTCGTCGTCGGGAATCCCATCCCCCAGATAATTGGGCACAAATTCGTCCGTTTTTCCGATCTCCCCTACCAGATCATAGAGGCCGCAGGCCAGGGAGACGCCCCTGATCTGCACCGATGCGGGAGGAACGAACCCGAAGGCTGTCGCAAAGGAAGGGTCCGTAGCGATGCAGGCATAATGCGCTGAAAGCTCCGCGCCGGCAGAATCCCCTGTCAGGAAAACCTGCTTCGGATCCAGTCCGTACTCAGAGGCATGCGCTCCGATCCAGTTCATGACCGCCAGCGTATCCTCCAGCGGGGCAGGGAAATGCCACTCCGGACTCAGTCTGTAATTAAAGCTCACCACTGCAAAGCCAAACTCTGCAAGGTGCAGACAGTAGAAGCGGTACAGCTCCTTGTCCCCATAGAAAAAACCGCCTCCGTGGATGTTCACGATGACGGGAAGCACCTCTCCCTTCCGGTCCTCAGGGCGGAAGACATCCAGGAGATTGGCTTCTCCGTAAGGACCGTAGGACAGGTTTTTAAACTGCTCCACTCCCGCAGGTTCCGTAAGGCCCGCGTCACGCACCGCATCTCCCGCAGCCCAGTCCCTGCGCA
>JAILAF010000008.1 GCA_024681775.1 Lachnospiraceae bacterium | reverse complement strand
AGCTCACTCTCCATGGAGGAGATGCTGGGACGGCACTTAAAGCGGACTCTGGAGCTTCTGGAGGCGTCCCATATGAGCTTCATCGGACCGAAGATCCCCCACGATGATGGGGCGGAGGACGATGCGTCAAAGCGTCTGAAGAAAGTGACGGAGGAGGCGATCCCGCAGATCCTGCGCAGGGTAGGCTACCGCTACACCGTGACCGAAGGCACCTTCACGCGGGATGATGTAAAGCGTACCATCACCGCAGAGGTGACCCTGAAAAATATCGGTGTCGCTCCTGTTTACCGGGATCTGCCGGTGTGTCTTTATCTGCTGAGTCCGGAGGGAGAGGTGCTTGAACGTGCGAAGCAGGACATCGATCTGCGAGCGCTCTACGAGGGGGCGGAAGCCTCCTTACACGCCCTTTTCCGGATCCCCGTGGAGAAGCCGGAGGAGATGACAGGGTATCAGATCGCCATCGGGATCGAGTCCGAAGAGGCTGCCGGGCAGGCCGGAGAGAGCGCTTCTGCAGACGGCGGATTTCTCCTCCTGGACCTGGATACGGAGATATCCGAAGGGCGCTACGAACTCTATACCATAGAAGATAAGGATTGAAAACAGGTCCGGATTTTTCTATAATGAAATTTGAATGAAATTTGATGTTTCAAGTAAAAATCAGAAGGAGATTTGGAATCATGGCAGAACTTTACAATCATCATGAGGTAGAGCCGAAATGGCAGAAGATCTGGGACGACGAGAGAGCCTTTGCGACCTCGGATGATTTCAGCAAACCGAAGTTTTATGCCCTGGTAGAGTTCCCCTATCCCAGCGGACAGGGACTGCATGTGGGCCATCCCAGACCTTATACCGCCCTGGATATCGTGGCCAGAAAGCGCCGCATGCAGGGATATAACGTGCTGTATCCCATGGGCTGGGATGCGTTCGGACTGCCCACCGAGAATTACGCCATCAAAAATCACATCCACCCGAAGATCGTGACGAAGAGCAATGTGGCCCGCTTCAAGGAGCAGCTCCATTCCCTGGGCTATTCCTTCGACTGGGAGCGTGAGATCAATACCACCGATCCCGGGTACTATCACTGGACCCAGTGGATCTTCCTGCAGCTCTTCAAGGCAGGTCTTGCCTACAAGACCGAGATGCCCATCAACTGGTGCACTTCCTGTAAAGTAGGTCTGGCAAACGAGGAGGTCGTGGACGGAAAATGCGAGCGCTGCGGTGCGCCCGTGGTCCGCAAGGTGAAGAGCCAGTGGATGCTGAAGATCACCGAGTATGCGGACAAGCTCATTTCCGGCCTGGATGGAGTGGACTACGTGGAGCGGATCGCCACCCAGCAGAAGAACTGGATCGGCAAGAGCACCGGTGCGGAGGTGGATTTTGCACTGGACGGCACCGAGGATAAGCTCACGGTCTACACCACCCGTCCCGATACCCTCTTCGGCGCCACCTACATGGTCATGAGCCCCGAGCATCCTTACATCGACAAGTACAAGGATTCCATCGAGAACTGGGACGAGATCATGGCTTACCGCGAGGCAGCTGCCCGGAAGTCCGATTTCGAGCGCTCCGAGCTCTCCAAGGAGAAGACCGGCGTGGAGATCAAGGGCCTGAAGGCGGTCAATCCCGTGAACGATACCCGGATCCCCATCTGGATCTCCGATTATGTCCTCATGAGCTACGGCACCGGCGCTATCATGGCTGTGCCCGCCCACGATGACAGAGACTGGGAATTTGCCAAGAAGTTCGGCCTTCCCATCATCGAAGTGGTGGCCGGCAGCCCCGTGCCCGTAACCGAGCAGGTCTATACCGATGTGGTCTCCGGAACCCTGGTGAACTCCGGCTTCCTGAACGGTCTCTCCGTGGCGGATGCGAAGAAGAAGATCATCGAGTTCCTGGAAGAGAAGGGCATCGGCCATGCCAAGGTGAATTTCAAACTCAGAGACTGGGTCTTCTCCCGTCAGAGATACTGGGGTGAGCCCATTCCCATAATTCACTGCGACAAGTGCGGCTTCGTGCCGCTGAAGGAAGAGGAGCTTCCTCTGGAACTTCCCGAGGTGGAGAGCTACATGCCCACCGACAACGGCGAGTCCCCTCTGGCAGCCATGGACAGCTGGGTGAATGTCACTTGCCCCTGCTGTGGTGGCCCCGCAAAGCGTGAGACCGATACCATGCCCCAGTGGGCAGGTTCTTCCTGGTACTTCCTGCGCTATACGGATCCGAAGAACGACAAGGCGCTGGCTTCTCCCGAGGCCCTGAAATACTGGCTCCCTGTAGACTGGTACAACGGCGGAATGGAGCATACCACCCTGCACCTGCTCTACTCCCGTTTCTGGCACAAGTTCCTCTATGACCAGAAGGTGGTTCCCACCCCCGAGCCCTATGCAAAGCGCACCAGCCACGGCATGATCCTGGGCGAGAACGGCGAGAAGATGAGCAAGTCCCGCGGCAATGTGGTCAATCCCGACGATATCGTAAATGAGTACGGCGCAGATACCCTGCGCACCTACGAGATGTTCATCGGTGCCTTCGATCAGGCGGCTGCCTGGAGCGAGGACGGCGTAAAGGGCTGCCGCAGATTCCTGGAGAGAGTCTGGAAACTGCAGGATATCTGTAAGGACGGCGATGCATACAGCGCCGATCTGGAGGCGAAGGTCCATCAGACCATCCGCAAGGTCAGCGGCGATTTCGAGACCCTGAAGTACAATACCGGCATCGCACAGCTCATGACCCTGCTGAATGAATTTACCAAGAAGGGCGAGATCACGAAGGGTGAGTACCGCACCTTCCTGCTGCTCCTGAACCCCGTGGCACCCCACATCACCGAGGAACTGTGGCAGCTCCGCGGCTTTGAAGGCCGGATCTATGCGGCACAGTGGCCCGAGTACTCCGAGGAGAAGTGCGTGGAGGATACCGTCACTCTGGCAGTCCAGGTAAACGGCAAGCTCCGTGCCACCTTCGAAGCACCCAGAGATGTGGATCAGGCGACCGCCATTTCCATGGCGAAGGAAGCCGCTGCAGGCAAGATCACCGGCACCATCGTGAAGGAGATCTATGTCCCCGGCAGACTCGTCAATATCGTTGTAAAGTAGGCTACAGACCTTATGGCACCAAAAGTATACATTGTGGAGGGCAGGCAGTTTCGGACCCCTGCGGATGCGAAGCTGGCGGAAACCGACAAAAAGGCCATCGATCTGCTGCGGGAGAAGGTAAAATCCATGAACCTGCAGCAGCTCACCGCCCTCCGGAATGACATTGCAAACAAAAAGATCAAATTCCATACCATCCTGGGAGACGACTTTCTGGAAGAGCTGGATGAACTGATCCGGAAGGAAAAGCGGGACCCGAACGCTGCCGGCAGGAAAGGCGTCGCCGGGAAAACCGCAGGTAAAAACGATAAGGACGAAAGCGCCGCCAAAAAGCCCGTCTCCGCCGAGGTGGAAGCCGGCGCCCGCGCCATTTTGCAAAAGCAGGAGAAGCGCCGCCGCCTTATCGTGGCACTGAGCGCCGTGGTGGCCGTGATCTGCATCGGCTACATCGGGTTCTACTACTGGCTGGATTATCGGAATTCCCAGACCTTCTCCGTGCTCAGCACCCTGAAGGAAAACGCGGATGCGGAGCTCAGCGGAAAGCCCGCAAAGCCGGACAAAACGCAAGAGGAGCAGACCGCGACCTTTACCCTGGACGAGGTGGATACCGCTCTGCCGGAGGTGCTCCCCGAATTCGAAGATTTATTAAAAAAGAATAGAAACCTAATCGGATGGATCAAAATAGCCGATATACTCTCTGACGAGGGTCTTCCTGTCATGCAGCTGTCTGCAGATAACCCGAATGCTGATTCCTGGTATCTGAATCACAGCTTTGACGGCAAGGATAACCGGAACGGGACCCTGTTCATAGACAGCGGCTGTGATGTTGCAAAGCCCTCCACCAACCTGATCATCTACGGGCATCATATGAAGAGCGGCGCCATGTTTGGCAAGCTGGACAAATATGAGAAGGAGAGTTTCTGGGAGAACCATAAGACCATCAGCTTTGATTCCATCTATGAACATGGGACATACGATGTGATGTATGTCTTCCGGACCCATCTGGATACGGAGGACTCCATCGCCTTTAAATACTATCAGTTTTATGAGGCATACAGTGCAGTCGAGTTCGATTCCTACATGGATGAGATGGCTGCCATGTCACTTTACGACACGGGTGTCACCGCTGAGTACGGAGACCACCTGATCACGCTGTCCACCTGCGATTATGAGGAGGCCAACGGTCGTTTCGTGGTTGTAGCCAAAAAAAGGGAGAACTGAGAGACATGGCTAAAAAGAAGAGAGTAATGAAGAAGCAGATCCGCAAGACGCTGGGAGCCCTGTTCCTGGCATCCAGTATTGTGGTGGCTGCGATTCCCACCGGATCTTATTCGGGAGGTGAAGCGCAGGCTGATCCCGCAACTCTTACCATTGGCACAAATACAAAATATAAGATCGGTGCCACCGGCAATACCGGCGTGACCATCGATACCAAGATCCCTCATGTACAGGAGACCTACACAAGAAACGGGAACACCTATCAAACGCCCATCTATACCACCGGTGACGGCTGGTATCAGTTTGCGTATGTGGATGAGTACGGCAATCCCAGTGCCACCAACCGCAGTGCAATTATTCTCGGCTTTTCCCATAACGGTTCCATTGAAAACAACACGCTGACCATCCCGGATACCGTGGACGGTTATAAACAGTACGATGACAACCAGGGTAGCAGCGGCGGTTATTGTGCTGTTGGACAGAGTGGTAATTACCTGTTCTATTGCATTTCCGAAACCACGGAGACCGGCCTTTATGTGGAGAGCCCTGTAGGCGATTATGTCCTGAAGGGTGGAATTTATCTTCCTCTTTTCGATGAAGATAACAACCCGCTGTATGATCTGACGACAGAGACGGATGACGGAAAGCGTTATGCCAAGGAGACCGTCACTACCTACTCCTACTATCCCTGCTATTACGATACTTACAGTACCTGGAGTCAGTTTACGAACGACCCTGCTTCCTTCTATTACTATCCGACGGCCAACTATAAGCCGGATGGATCAACAGCTCCGATTGCTACAACCGATCAGGCTTTTCAATGGATTCATAACGTTACTGTTATTTGGATCGGAAATCAGTACCTGACCTCCTCCACCGATGGCACTACCGGATCCACGTCCTGGGAGATCGCAGGCGATATCACGGATGCCAACGGCGCAAATCAGGGTATTTTCGCCAATCACGGTAACATCGGTACGCTGATCACCGGCCGGAACCTGTCCAGCATCGGCGATTACGCTTTCTATGGCTGTACCGGTCTTACCAATTTCAATTTCGGAAACGGCTTAAACGAGATCGGCAATCATGCATTCGACGCCTGCACCCGTATGTCCGGTGTTTCCATTCCGGATGTCTGTAGTCTGAAGACCATCGGTGCCTATGCCTTCAAGGACTGCCGTTCCATGTCGAACTTCTCTCTGCCGAACTCCGTGGAGACGATATGCGACGGAGCGTTCCAGAACGGCTGGAGCCTCCAGTCCTGCGACCTTACCGGCGGGAACAATACCGGTTCGGTCCTCACCAGACTGGGATATTATGCGTTTTGGGATTGCATGGAGCTGTCAGATATCACCTTCCCTCAGGGCTTTACCGAGGGGGTGGAGATGAGCGCCTTTGCCGGCTGTAATGCACTGAACTGGATCTCCACCGGCAATACCACCATCGATTTCTATGACTCTACCGAGGCATACACGGATGGCTCTCTTACGACAGCGAACCATTCCGGCGTTACTTTCACCTGGGACGATTTCAAGGAGCAGGTGACGGAGAAGTTCTATTTCGAGGGCAAGGACAGAAGCGCCAATTCTCTGGGCGCATTGCATCAGACCTGTACCGCCAATGAGCTTTCCTACAAGTATTACGGCGAAGACCGCTATGAGCGGACCACGAAGTGTGGTGCGACGGCGGCGGATACCGTGACCTTCCAGGTGGACTCCAGCAACACGCTGCTGTCTGCGGTCTTTAACTCCAACAATATCACCACCCTGGACTTCCCCAACTGGATCGGACCCTATTACATCGGATCCATCGCAGCCAGGACCTTCCAGGATCACTGTACGCTGGAGACCCTGACCCTTCCTGCCAATATCCAGTCCATCGGAGATGAGGCCTTTAAGGGCTGTCATAACCTGCGGCTGGTCCGTTTTGAGAATCCTTCCGTTTCCATCGGAAACGAAGCCTTCAAGACCCAGGATGTGTCCATTCACGTATCGCCTGCTACAGCAAACTGCGGGTCGATGACGAATGCGGATAATACCCCCAAGGTGCCGCTTGCTTTCGTGGGAGAGATCTCCGACAGCTCCACCCCGTACCTGTATGCGATGAACGTGAACGGCAATTACAACAATCGCAACCAGGCTACCAGCTTTATCACTTACTATTCCGGATGGCCCACCTGCCTTACCGTAAAGTATGTCTATGACGGCGGCACCGGAACGGGATATCCCGAGCTGCAGGATTTCCCTACCAATTCCACACTTTCGACCTATGCGACTGCGGATTACCTGACGGCAGATCAGCAGGACGCTGCGGCAAATGCCATTGCAAATGCTACTTCTCCTACGACTTCCTTAACCGAGGAGCAGCAGATCTTCCTGAATGCGGCGAAGACACTGACCATCCCCTCCGGCGTGGATGCCATCAAGGATGGACTTTTCAAGACCAAGGTAACCACCACGGCCGATGCCATGGATGTGGTGATCGAAGGCCTGACGAAGGTGGAGACCGGTTATACCGTGAGCACTTCCGGCGATGCAGCTGACGGCACCCATACGCACCACCAGGCCAATATCGGTTCTGACGGGACCACCTTCGGCTATCACAGCGGTGATACCGGGAAATACTGGATCGATCTGACCATTGATCCGAATACCAGCGATTTTGCGGGTGCTTCCTACCTGAAGACCCTTACCTTCCGCGGAACCGAGACCGTGGATCTGGATGCGGGCGCTTTCTTCGGATGCGCTGATCTGACGGACGTCTCCGGCACCGGTCCCATCGGCACCATGGGTGACAGGGCCTTCGGTAACTGCGCTTCCCTGGCCACCGTATCCCTGCAGAATGCTTCCCAGCTGGGATATCATGCATTCGAGAATGATGCGGCATTAAGCAGTGCTACTTTTTCCTCCTCCGTTTCCGACATGGCGGTGGCTCCCTTCTGGGGATGCACGAACCTGGCTCATGTGGACTTCGGGGCCAACACGAACTACACCTGCGAGAATTCCATCATCTACGGCAGCGGCAAGACGACCCTGATCGAAGTGCTGGCAGGCAGAGCCTCCAGAAATATCCGTTCCACCGATGTTTCCGGCGTGACCGCCCTCAGCCGCGAAGCTTTCGGCAACACGCCGCTGACCAATGTAGACCTGAGCGGAAGCAGCATCGCCTCCGTGCCGGAATTCTGCTTCAAGGATTCCGTAGATCTGTCCAGCGTGATCCTGCCCGCTTCCAACAATTCCATCAAGGACTACGCCTTCGACGGAACCAAGAAGCTGGTAGACCTGGAAATTTACAACGGCAATACCATTTTCTCCACCCATGCGCTGGATCATATGGAGTCCACCGGATTTGACGGGCTCACCGAACAGTCCGACCATACCAGAAACTCTGTGGTGGAAGTGTACGCACCGAAGGATTCCCAGACCTTTGCTTACGCAGATGCCAACGGTTATACCGTATCCCAGCTGCCTGCAACCTTTACGGTGGTCTTCTGGGACTACACTGACAGTTCCCCTGACCAAATGGTCATGGTGGATTCCCAGACCGTCATCGAGGGCCATGATGCGGTTCCTCCCACGGTCCATGGCAGATCCGGCTACTTCTTCATCCGGTGGTGGGACAGCCAGCAGAACCTGGGGTACGAGGATGTACACAGTGACTTGAACCTCTTTGCACAATACTCCGAGGATACCGTCACTGTAAACTTCTACGATTACGACGGCACCCTCCTGGGCACCGAGACGGTGGCGAGAGGCAGCGACCTGACCAGACTCGCGCCCACCCCGCCCGAGAGAGAGGGCTATACCTTTACCGGCTGGGACCGCCCCATTGACGCGGTGGCGACGGATCTGGATACCTACGCGACCTATTCCGCCATCGGTATCACCACCTACACCGTCAGCTACTACAACTACGACGGCAGTTCCCTGTACTACACCGCCATCGTGGAAGCGGGCAAGGACGCACCCAATATCAACGGCCCCGCCAGAGACGGATACACCTTCACCGGCTGGGATAAGGACCTGACCAATGTCCAGTCCGACATCTCCACCATCGCTCTGTACAAGGAAGGTACCGAGACCTGCACCGTCACCTACTACACCTACGATGGGCTCTATGTCTTCAAGACCTATGAGGTGGAGTACGGCGGAGATGCGCCTTACATCATGGGCCCCGAGCGGCAGGGCTACATCTTCACCGGATGGGACCAGATCCTCACCAACATCACTCAGGACATCGACACCTACGCCCAGTACGTGGAAGAGGATGTGGTGACCCACACTGTGAACTACTACACCTTTGACGGCGCGACCCTGTACTACACCATCCAGGTCATCGACGGCGAGAACGCGCCGGACATCCAGGGACCCGAGCGGGAAGGCTACACATTCACCGGATGGGACCGTGCCCTGACCAATATCAAGAATGACATGGATACCGTGGCACAGTACGTGTCTAACACCGATTACAACGGTGACTTCACTGTCAACTACTACACCTACGACGGTCTGAGCCTTTTCTACTCCGCAACTGTGGGAGCGGGAGAGGACGCACCCTTCATCCAGGGACCTGCCAGAGAGGGCTACACCTTCACCGGCTGGGACAGACCCCTGACCAATGTCACAGCAAGCTTTGACACCAGAGCTGTCTACACCAAGGGCAGCGGCGGCGGTGGCGATGGCGATGGCGATGACGACGGCCCCGACGGCGACACCAAGAAAAAGTACTACACCCTGACGGTGGTGAACGGTAGCGGCTCCGGCAGCTACGTGGAGGGAGCGCAGGTCATCATCGTGGCCGACGATCCCGCCAGCGGCAAGGTATTTGACTCCTGGAGCGTATCTCCCGAAGCGACCAAGATCGCGTCCAAGGTCCTGTCCGCAACCGTGATCACCATGCCCGGTGAGAACTGCACCGTGACCGCATCCTTTAAGAACGGCTCTAACGGCGGCAATGGTGGCGGCGGAGGCGGAAGCAACTCCGGCAACGGCGGTGGCGGCAAGGGCGGCGGTAACGGCGGAGGTAACTCCGGCACCAATACCAGAGGCGGCACCACGGTGGTCATCGACAAGAACGGCCTGAGCAACACCGGCGTGGTCTCCGCAACGGTGAACGGATCCTCCGACAACTTTACCATCAAGATCACGGAGAACTCTGCAGCGGCACAGGCAGCCCTGACGGCATTGATGGCCGAGTACGGCAATATCGACAACATTGCCTACTTCCCCATGGACATCTCTCTGTACGACGCAGCCGGTACCTCGAAGATCACGGATACCACGGGCCTGAGCATTACCATCACCCTGCCCATTCCCGATTCCATGATCCAGTATGCGGGCAACAACAAGATCGCCTGCATCATCGACAACCAGCTCAGCGTCCTGGCACCGAAGTTTACCACCATCAACAACGTGCCTTGCATGACCTTTACGGCGACGCACTTCTCGCCCTATGTGATCTATGTCAATACCAACAGCATTGTGGCCGGCGGTGATATCGATTCCTCCCCGAAGACGGCGGACGGTATCCATCCCAAGTGGTTCTTCAGTATCGGCCTCTTTGCCATCAGTCTGGTCCTCTTCCTGAAGAGAGACCGGAAAAACCTGCAGCCTGTAAAGGCCGGCAAGTAAGCTTTGTAAAAATAGTCAGGAAGCAAGGGTAGCGAAAAATGAAAACAAGAAAGCTGATGGGTGTGCTTTTGCTCATCCTGGCGCTGGTGGTGCTGCAGCTTCCTTACGCGGAGGCGGATGCGGCAACATCCGCCTCCAATTTTAGTATTACGGCAGACGGAGTCCTGACCAAATACACCGGTACGGAAGGCAAGGTCACCATCCCTTCCTCGGTGCTGACGGTGGCGACGGATGCCTTCAAGGACAATACCCACATCACCTCCGTGACGATCCCGGACAGTGTGGAGAAGATCGAAGCCTACGCCTTCTGGGGCTGTGCCAACCTGCAGTCCGTGTCCATCGGAAGCGGGCTGAAGGAGATCGGAGACTATGTCTTTGCCAACTGCAAGGGCTTAAGCACCATGACCATTCCCGGGAACATCACCACCATCGGCATCAAGGCCTTTGAGGATGATGTGAACCTGACGGACATCACCATTCCCTACCAGACCTTCCATATCCACGAGACCGCTTTTGACGGGTGCTCCCGTCTGGTGATCCATGCCATCGAAGGCACTGCTGCCTACAAATACGCCACCGACTTCTATGTGCGTCAGGCCCAGATGCCGGAGTATGAGGATGTGGCGGAGTACACCGGAGACGAGACGACGCCGGAAAACGGGGAAGGGGAAGGCGGCTCTGATGCCGGAGATGAAGCGGAAGCCGGAAATGCGGAAGGAAGTGCCACCGGTGATCCCGAAGAGGATCCCCTGACCTTTCACTTTACGCCCAGCAGCGACGGCACCTATTACGGTTCCGATGCCAACCTCTATGTGACGGGCGGATCTGCGGGAAAGCAGCTTTCCAGCGTTCATATCGTGGGCAACCGCGCCGTCTTTTTCATGGACAATGCGGATGGCAATGTCTACTACGGCAACCATCAGCCCGTGAGCCCCGAGGGAGAGGACGGAGAGGCGCAGGTGGCGGAAAACGGCACCCGCTCCGCTGTGACCGACAGCCTTATCCCGAAGTACACCATCGTGGATGGCAGGATCGTGGCGGATCAGGCCTACTATAAGCGTTCTGACCTGAACCATATCACATTGCCGGAGACCATCACATCCATCGGGCAGTTTTCCTACGCCAGAAGCAGCGTCAATCACATCGATCTGCCGGAGGGACTGACGGAGATCGGTTACGGCGCCTTCTACCATTGCGACAGGCTCCAGTCCGTGGAGATCCCCGCTACCGTCATGACCGTGGAGCCCCAGGCTTTCGGCTATACGGCCTGGGTGAATGAGTTCCTGGCGGACGGCACCAACGGCACCGGGGACTTCCTCATGAGCGGCGGCGTCATCGTATCCTACCGCGGGACGGTTCCCGAGGTGACCCTGCCGGAAGGCGCCCGGGTCATTGCGGCCGGAGCCTTCTCCGGACATACCGAGATCGAAAGCGTACGCTTCCCTGACTCCATGGTGAGTGCGGGAGAGGAGAGCTTTTACGGATGCAGCTCCCTGCGGGAAGTGTATCTGAATCAGGGACTGCAAAATATCAAAGACAGAGCCTTCGCGGGATGCGCGTTAAGCACTGTGGATCTGCCGGAGTCCGTGAATGCCCTGGGCTTACAGGCCTTTGACGGTGGCGTTACGGTAAATGCCGGAGGCGCAGAGCTGCAGATGACCCATGAGCCCACCGCAGAGCGCCTTTCCAACAAGGCCTTCCGTCAGGAGAACGCTTCCTATGGCGCCAATCCTGCGGCCTCCGGCGGCGTGGTGGAGAGAGCTTTTGCAGGCGGCGCAGAGGATCCGGCCTCCGGCGGCGCGGATGGAGTTTCCGGCGATCCTGCCGGCGCACCCGATCCCGCAGCGCCCCTGGGCTCCGAGTATGAAGTCCCCGTCACCGGGGTCTCCGATGCGCAGGCCTATCTGGCAGGAGAGAAGGGGGGCTACCAGCTTACCATGATCGGCGCACCTTCCGACATCGCCCTGGATGCGGCGATGGAGAGGGCATCATCCCTTCACACCTACAACCTCTCCGGCGGCAGTGCCCTGTATCAGCTTAACTTAACGGATGCCACCGGCCTGCCCGTCACCAGACTGGGACGCCAGGGCCTCACCGTGGCCATTCCCGTGCCCCTGGCAGTCAGCGGTCAGGAAGTGATCGTGGCTACGACGGATCGGAACGGCCAGTTAGAGCTCCTGCCCACCGAGATCGTTACCGTGGGAGAGACCACCTATGTGCGTTTTACCACCTACCACTTAAGTCCCTTTGCCCTCTATGGCACCGGCAAAGCCTTAAGCACTGAGCAGATCCTGACGGCGGACACCGTCTTCGTCCAGGAGAGCGCTGCGCCGGTAACGCCCTCTGCAAGAGAGCTCTTTACGGACTGGGTGGAGAGTCATCGCATCCGCCTCATGATCTCTGCGGGGATCACCCTGGTGGCTCTGCTCCTGCTCTTCGTAAAAGTAAGATGAGAAATTATCTGTGTATTGATCTGAAATCCTTCTATGCTTCCGTGGAATGCGTGGCCAGAGGCCTGGATCCCCTCACCACCAATCTGGTGGTGGCGGACCCGGAGCGCTCGGAGAAGACCATCTGCCTGGCGGTGAGCCCCTCCATGAAAGCGCTGGGGGTGCGGAACCGCTGCAGAGTCTTTGAGATCCCACGGGGCATCGATTACATCTGTGCCGTGCCCAGGATGCAGCTCTATATCGATGTATCCGCCGAGATCTACAGCGTTTATCTGCGGTATCTGTCGAAGGATGACATCCATGTCTACTCCATCGACGAAGCCTTCCTGGATGTGACCGACTACCTGGTGATGTACCGTTGCACCGCCAGGGAGCTGGGGGTCCGCATCATGGAAGACATCTATGACAAAACAGGCATCACGGCCACCTGCGGCGCGGGCACGAATCTGTACCTCACCAAGGTGGCTCTTGATATTACGGCGAAGCACTCCCCGGATCACATCGGGATCCTGACGGAAGAGAGCTACCGGGAGCAGCTCTGGGACCACATGCCCATCACGGATTTCTGGCGCATCGGCCCCGGCACCGCCCGCAGGCTGGCCACCATGGGCATCACCACCATGCGTGGCATCACCAAAATGCCGGAAGAAAAGCTCTATCACGCCTTCGGTATCGACGCGGAGCTCCTGATCGACCACGCCTGGGGCCGGGAGAGCACCACCATCGCGGACATCAAGGCATTCCGCAGCACCGACCATTCCCTTTCCTCGGGACAGGTCCTGCCCTGCGGCTACTCCACCGAGGATGCCAGGATCGTGGTAAAGGAGATGGCGGACAACCTGTCCCTGGAGCTGGTGGCGCAGGATCTGCTGACCCAGTCCGTCTCCCTGTACCTGTCCTATGAGACGAGTGAAAACCTCCCCTCCACCGACGGCACGGACAAAACCATCCGTCCCACCAGCTCCTCCAAAGAGCTCATCGCAGCGGTGGAGAAGCTTTACGACCGCATCGTGATCCCGGGAGCGATGGTCAGGCGGATCAATCTCGCCTATCTGCGGCTTACGGACAATGCCTACCTGCAATATGACCTCTTCATGGACCCGGCGGAGCTGGAGCGGGAGAATCGCCTCCAGCGGGCGGCCATTGAGATCAAGGAGCGCTTCGGCGCCAATGCTATTCTGAAAGGAATGGATCTGCAGAAAAACGCGACCACCAGAGAGAGAAATGAACAGATCGGCGGACACAAAAAGTAAATATCTCCTGATCCCGGCTGCGGGAGTCCTGTGCGCAGGACTCCTGGCACTGGCGCTCTACCTGGAGGGCATCACCATTGGCAGTGAACATACGCTACTCATGTTTGACATGAACGAGCAGTTCGCTGCCTTTTTTGCTTCCCTGCGGTACCTGTGGCAGGACGGGAATTCCTTCTGGTACTCCTTTAACGGCGGCCTGGGGAGCAATTACATGGGGCTTTATGCCTATTACCTCTCAGGGCCTCTTTCCTGGATCCCGGGGCTCTGGCCCCTGCAGGGCCTGCCGGACGGCATCTATGTGATGGTGCTGATCAAGACCGCCCTCTGCGGTAGCACCTTTGCCTATTACCTCCTGCGGACGAAGCGCCTCCCTGCCCCCGTCACCCTCGCTCTTTCCCTGGCCTACGGCCTCATGAGCTATTCCGTCATTGCGGGGATCATCCCCATGTACCTGGACGGAGTGATGATGCTGCCCATCGTCATGCTGGGGGTGCGGAAGATTGCGGAGGAAGGGAAGATCACCCCGTTTGCGGTAAGCTTAGGCCTGGCGGTGGTGCTGAATTACTATACCGCCTATATGATCGCAGGATTCTCCGTATTGTATTTGCTGTGGTACCGGATGACGGTGCTGTCCCGGGAAATGGAACAGATGACGGAAGAATCTGAGGATTGCTCTTTCGAGGAGGTTGAAGATTCCGGCATTCGGCGCGCTCTCGCTCCGGGCTCCGTCATCGGAACCTATGTCCGCCTGTGCCTGGGCGGTCTTTTGGGACTTGGCCTTTCAGCGCCCCTGCTGCTTCCGGTGATCATGGACCTGCTGGGAGGCAAGGGGAAGGATCCCGGCACTTACTCGGACGGGAGATTCCTGGTCCACTTCCCCCACGAACTGGTAAAGCAGTTCTTCCCGGATCACTACGACTCCCTGTATTCCGCAGGGCTCCCTGCCCTGTACTGTTCCATTGCGGTCCTGCTCCTGGCGCTCCTGTACTTTGCCCTGTCCGGAAAAAAAAGACGCCGCGGGATGCTCGCAGCAGCCGTGATCCTGGTGATCCTGCTCCTGTCCCTCTGCCTCCGCCCCCTGTACCGGGTCTGGCACGGCTTCCGGGATCCGGTGGCATATCCCGGGAGATTTGCCTTTCTCATAGGCTTCTTCCTCTGCGTCCTTGCGGCGGAAGGATGGGAGCTGCTGGAAACGCGCTACCTGTCCGGCAAAAGCAAGGCTCTGCCCGGGATCTGCGCGACGCTCATCTGTCTCCTTACCATTCCGGAGCTGACCCTGAATGCCCGCACCCAATATGAAAGCATGCGGGCGGAGCTGAGCGAGACCACCCGCACGGAATATGCCTATTTCCTGGATGTGACCATCCCGGAACTGGAGGCTTTGGGAGAGTTTGACCGGGAGGGTGGATTCTACCGAACCGAGAAGGACTACCAGCTCTGCACCAATGATGGGCAGCTCCTGGGGATGCGCGGCCTGTCCTTCTTCAGCTCCACCTATACGCAGGACTTCCTGGACTTCCTAAAGAGCCTGGGGCTCCTGCAATACCATTACAAATCCTATGAGATCGGTGCGACGCCTCTGACGGATTCCCTCTTCGGCATCCGCTATAAGCTCTGCCACAGTGCCTTCCCTGACTGGTACCTCCAGATCGGCGCCGGGAGCTATTCCAAATCCGTGATAAACCCCGGCGCGCTAAGCCTTGGGTACCTGGTAGATCCGGACGGCGTATACGCCCCCGGGGCGGATCCCTTCCGAAACCAGGAGCTGCTCCTTTCTGCCATGACCATGAGGGAAGAGCACATTTATGCAGAAATCCCGTTTGCCTCCGAGGCAGAGTACGTCCATGACAGGAAGATCCGTGGCGAGCTCTACTCCGGCCTCCTGTGGACCATGACCTTTGAAGGCACCGGCGCACCGGTCTATCTGAATTTCGACCTTCTGAAGGAGTCGGACCTGACCTTTGCGGAGAAGGACCATTCCCCCGAGATCCGGGTCTATGTGGACGGCGCGGAGACCGATCTCTTCATCGGTTACCAGCGCTCCTACAATATGTACCTGGGCACCTTCGATGCGGGAGAGGCGGTGAGCCTCGCCATCCTGGGGGCGGGAGAGGAGCGGACGCCCCATCTGGTTGCATTCAATACAGATGCTTTGGCGCAGGGCTTAAGTACCCTGGCTGCGGGGGAACTCACGGATGTAACCGCATCCCGTGGGACCATCACCGGCAGGATAGGTGCTTCCCGGGACGGGATCTGCCTCCTGACGCTTCCCTATGACAGGGGCTTTTCTGCCCTGGTGGATGGGAAAGAGGTCAGCACCGTGCCCTACGCGGGGGCCCTTCTCGGGGTGCCGGTTACCGCAGGGGAGCACACCCTGGAGCTCCGGTACCTTTCTCCGGGCTTTGTACCGGGCTGCGTACTCTGCGGAATGTCCATTTTACTCCTGATTTTAGGAAGATGGATATTTATTCATAGATCAGTGCATGAAAATTCAAAAAAAGTTTAAAAAAATTTAATAATTTGAGATTTTTTCTTTGACATGTGCGTCATAAAGTGGGATAATAAGATGTCTTAATTGTGTAGTACTGCTTACTACGGAGGACAGCATGGCAGAATATAACAGAAAAAAGATGCGACTTGGCGATGTGCTGGTCAACAGCGGTGTGCTTACCAACACGCAGTTGGCTTCCGCTTTGGAAGAGCAGAAGGGCAGCGGTAAGAAGCTGGGAGAGTTCCTGGTAGACCGCGGTATCGTAAATGAAGACTCCATCGCACAGGCCCTGTCCCAGCAGATGGGACTGGAGCTGGTCCGTCCTCAGGATTATTCCCTCACCGATGAGATGAAGGCCCTCTGGGAGGACAACGCATCCCTGCTGAAGAAGTATGTGGTCTTCCCCATCGAAGAGCCCATGCCCGGCCTCCTGCGTCTGGCCATGTCCGACCCCATGGACATGTATGCCATGGACGATATCTCCATCGTATCCAACTGCAGGGTCGAGGCTGTGGTCTCCACCACCAGAGACATCATGCTGGCCATCGAGAAGTACTTCGGCTCCAACGATCTCGATGAAGCCCTGGAGGAATACGCCAATGAGCGGCTTCCCGAAGAGGAAGACCTCCGCGCCGAAGACATCAACAGTTCTCCTATCGTTATGCTGGTCACCGACATGATCAATTCCGCGGTGCGCCAGAGAGCTTCCGATATCCATATCGAGCCTCTTGAGAAGAAGGTTCGTGTTCGTTACCGTATCGACGGTGCTCTTTATAATAAGAAGACATACCCCAAAGGAACCCTGGCAGCCATCGTCGCCCGTATCAAGATCATCGGCGGCATGGACATTGCCGAGAAGAGAAAGCCCCAGGACGGTCGTATCACCCAGGTGGTAGACCGTATGGAGTACGACATCCGTGTATCCGTCCTTCCTACCGTCTATGGTGAGAAGGTGGTTATGAGACTTACATCGAAGACCGGCCTGACGAAAGAGAAGAGTCAGCTGGGCCTGAAGCCGGACGAGATGGTCATGTTTGACCGTATTCTCCGCCACCCTCACGGCATCCTGCTGGTTACCGGTCCTACCGGATCCGGCAAGTCCACCACCCTGTACACGGCTCTCAGTGAGTTGAATACAGAATTTGTAAACATCATCACCGTTGAGGACCCCGTCGAGGCGAATATCGACGGCATCAACCAGGTCCAGACCAATGTAAAGGCGGAACTGACCTTCGCCAGCGCCCTCCGGTCCATCCTCCGTCAGGACCCCGACATCATCATGATCGGTGAGATCCGTGACCAGGAAACTGCGGAGATTGCCGTGCAGGCATCTATCACCGGACACCTGGTGGTATCCACCCTGCATACGAACTCTGCAGTCAGCACCATCACCCGTCTGGAGGATATGGGCATCGAGTCCTATCTCATCGCAGACTCCGTCATCGGCGTTATCGCACAGCGACTGGTACGCCGCCTCTGCCCGAACTGTAAGCAGGCCGATCAGGCGACAGCGGAAGAACTTGATTTCCTGGGATTGCCGGCTGATGCACAGCAGATCGTGTACCGTCCCAAGGGATGCCCGCAGTGCGACAACACCGGCTTCCGCGGTCGTATCGGTGTGTACGAGATCATGGAGATCAACACCGATGTAAAGCGCGCCATCGCCAAACGCGCGGGTGTGGAGAAGATCAAGGAAGAGGCTCTGAAGGGCGGCATGCATACCCTTCGCATGAGTGCCAGCGCTTATGTCCTGGACGGCACCACCAGCTACGAAGAGGCCGTCAGGATCAGCTTCGACCTGTAAACATGTGAAAAATGGAAACTTTAAAACGTTTTCCTTAAGAAATCTTAAAAAAAATTATAAAAAATTAAGATTTTAGGTTGACATATTACGTTTGGTTTCCATAAAATAAAATGAATTGTGGTTTTTGAATACTCAATTAATGAGAGGGGTTTCCAATGGCAAGTTTTGGATATGAAGCAATCGACAAGCTGGGCAAGACCGTCAAGGGTAGCGTTGATGCGGACGATCAGGACAGAGCCAGAGCGGAGCTGCGGAATCGCGGTCTCACCGTTCTGGACATGACCGAGCAGAACGCTTTGAACAAGGACCTGAATGTGGACTTCAGCAGCAAGCCCACCGCCAGAGATCTGAGCGTGTTCTGTCGTCAGTTCGTCTCCATGAACCGCGCCGGCGTCAGCATCCTGGATGCATTAAAGATGCTGGGCGAGGCCACTGAGAATAAGAAGTTAAAGCACGCCATCGAAGAGGTCCGCGTGGACACGGAGAAGGGCGAAACCCTTGCGAACTCCATGGCAAAGCACCCCAAGGTATTCCCGGAGCTGATGGTGAACATGGTGGCGGCCGGTGAGTCCTCCGGTAGTCTGGACGTCTCCATGGAGCGTATGAGTATTCAGTTCGAGCGCTCCGAGCACACCAGAGCCCTGGTGAAAAAGGCCATGATCTACCCCATCGTTGTATGCATCGTCGCTGTGGCTGTGGTCATCGTTATGTTGGTGAAGGTCATTCCTACTTACACTGAAATGTTTAAGGAATTGGGAACCGATCTGCCTGCGCTGACCAAGGGCGTGGTTGCGGTCAGTGACTTTTTAAAAGCCTATTGGCTGATCATCATTCCTGTGATTATTGGCCTGGTATTCGCCTTCGGTGCCTTTAGGGCTACGGATACCGGAAAACATTTCTTTGGAAAGCTTTCCCTGAGCATTCCTGCGCTGAAGAACATGACCGTCAAGAGTGCCTGTGCAATGCTTTCCAGAACCCTTAGCACCCTGCTGGGTGCCGGTGTTCCGCTGGTGGAAGCTGTGGAGATCGTCTCCAAGACTATGACCAATGTTTACTTTAAGGAAGCCCTGGAGCAGGCAAAGCAGGACATTACCATCGGTAAGCCCTTAAGTCAGCCCCTGCAGGAGAGTGGCCTCTTCCCTCCTATGTCCTACCACATGGTAAGGATCGGCGAGGAGACCGGTAATACCGAGGAGATGCTGGATAAGCTGGCTGACTACTACGAGGAAGAGGTGGAGATGGCTGTGGCATCCCTGATGGCAGCCATGGAGCCTGTGATCATCATCGTCCTTGCTGTCATCGTTGGCGTCCTGGTGGGTGCCTGCATCGCTCCTATGCTTACCATGTACAGTGCTTTGGATAATCTGTAATGGAGATGGCGAGGAGGAGAGAGATGAAAAAAGCAAGGAATGCCGGTTTCTCCCTGGTGGAGCTCATCATTGTTATCGCAATCATGGCAATCCTGGTGGGAGTCCTGGCACCCCAGTTCATCAAGTATGTGGAGAGCTCTAGAAGGTCGAAGGATATCCAGAATGCCTCTCAGCTTAAGGAAGCCATGCTGGCTGAAATGGCTGACCAGGAGATCGATGGAAGCGGGACACTGATCCTGAACCCATCCACCATCGCAGCATTTGATGGGGCATCCCTGATGGCAGGTAGCATTTCTGCCGATTCCATCCCGACCATCGAAGGGAATCTTGCAAACAAGGGCGGTTACTTCTATGTGAAGTACGATGTGGTGAACGGGATCTGTGATGTGTATAATGACAATCCCGGCGGCGGAGCAGCCACTACTTTTTGCCTGACAAATGCGGCAGGAGCGGACGATTATAAGAACGCCCGTTAAGATGAATTACTCATCCGGGTAGGGACGGATGTGTAAGATAAAAACAAACATTTAAAAGGAGAGATTATTATGAACAAGAAGTTGAACAACAAAGGCTTCTCCCTCGTGGAGCTGATCATCGTCATCGCCATCATGGCTATCCTGGTTGGCGTTCTGGCACCTCAGTTCATCAAGTATGTGGAGCAGTCCAGAAGATCCACCGACATCCAGACCGCTACTGAGATCCGTGAGGGCATTCTTGCTGATATTGCAGACGGTGTTCTTACCGGAACCCAGACCGATAAGGCTTTTGATGGATCCACTGTAAAAGCTAGTTCTATCACTGAAGTTCCCAAGATTGTTGGTAACGTTGGCTCTCTGAAGGGTAACAACTTCACGGTTACTTATGATGCTACTGCTGGTACCTGCGTCGTTAAGGCTGGTACTTATGAGCTGACCACCGCTGCTGGAGCTTCCGAATACAAGGCAGTAAAGTAAGTAAATCATCATGACTATGCTCCCGATTATTCTTCTCTACATATTCATATTTTTCTTTGGATCCGTTGTTGGTAGCTTCTTAAATGTGCTGATCTATCGGATACCAAAGCATGAAGATTTTGTGGTGGTGCGTTCCCATTGTATGAACTGTGGATATCAGCTCGGTTGGACCGATCTGATTCCTATCTTCAGCTGGATCGCACTCGGGGGCAAATGTAGAAAATGCAAAACAAGGTTATCCGTTCAGTACCCCACTATCGAGGCACTGAACGGGGCCTTGTATGTGTTGATCACAGTGCGTTACGGACTGAGCATAGAATCCCTACTTTATTGCTTTCTCTTCAGCGCATTGATCGCACTGAGCGTGATTGATTTTCGTACGTACGAAATTCCAATTGGTTTTAACATCTTTATACTGACACTGGGGCTGGTCAGGGTTGCGACGGATTACACTGACTGGCTGCAATACTTGATCGGCTTCCTGGTTGTCAGTGTTCCTCTTTTGATCTTGTATTATGCCACCGGCGGCCGCGGTATCGGCGGCGGCGATGTGAAGCTGATGGCGGTCTGCGGACTGCTCATCGGTTGGAAATTGATCTTACTTAGTTTGGGATTGGGGTGCATCATCGGATCCATCATCCATGTGATCCGCATGAAGGCGTCCAAAGCAGACAGAGTCCTGGCTATGGGGCCGTACCTGTCTGTGGGGATCATGATCGCTACCCTGTGGGGCGAATCCATGATCAACTGGTATCTGAGGCTGTCCGGCCTTGGATGATAAATAGGAATGTTCCCGTACACTCATAATCAATCCATCGTGAGAGGTACGGTTACAGATAGAGTTCTTATGTAGGAGACCGGAAGGAAAGCCGGGGAAAGGGTTAACATGGCTAGCAAAGTTCTGAGTATTGAAATCGGCGCCAATTACACCAGGATCTGCCAGACGGACTATAAGGTCAAGTCTCCCAGGGTGTATGGGTATGCCAAGGTTGAGACGCCTGACAACATCCTGATGGATGGTGAAGTGCAGGCCACTCCCGAATTCGTCAATCTGATCAAGGAAACGATCAAGGCAAACAAGCTTACCGCAAAGCAGGTGGTCTTCCCGATCACTTCCTCCAAGGTAGCTACCAGAGAGGTCACCATCCCCTATGTCAGGGAGAAGCAGATCGACGCTCTGATCCGCGCCAATATCAAGGATTATTTCCCTATTGATCTGTCTCAGCACGAGCTTGGCTTCATCCAGTTATCCGAGAACCAGGCAAACAATGAGAGAAAGGTCCTGCTCCTGGCAGTGCCCCGCCTCATTCTGGACAGCTATAAGAAGCTGGCAGATGCTCTGGGGCTCCAGATGGTGGCAGCCGACTACAGCGGTAATTCCATCTATGAGATGGTGAAGAACGACTGTAAGGACGGCGTGAAGATGGTGATCAAGGTGGACGAGGACAGTTCCATCATCACCATCGTGGAGAATTCCACCATCTCTCTCCAGAGAAATATCGCTTACGGTATCAATGATGCCATCAATACCATCGTGAATAACCCTGCTTTCGAGGCTTCTTCCTACGACGATGCGCTGGATCTGGCTGCCCGGAAGACCTGCATGAAGGTCTCCATCAATGCCAAGGAGCTTCGTGAGGCAGAGGAAGAGGATGCTTCCGATGATGCAAGACTCCTCTCTGCCAAGAAAGAGGTCTCCGCATCTCTGAACATGCTTTTAAATGGTGTTGCCCGCATTCAGGATTATTATGGATCCCGGAACGGCGGCAGAACCGTTGATAACATCTACATCACCGGCCTCGGCGCTGACTTTTCCGGCCTGTCCAAGCTCTTCACCAACGAGCTGGGCATCAAGACCGTGGGTCTGAAACACCTGGAGGGCCACACCATCGAGAAGGCCTTCAAGGACGGCAGATTCGGTGAGTACATCGCCTGCGTGGGCGCTGCAGTAAATCCTGTAGGGTTTATGACTGCTAGTAGCAGTGAAGTTGCTACTTCTTCTGCAAAGAGTGCTTCCGGCTCTAAGAGTTATTTGGCAGTTGGCATCCTGGTAGGTATCCTCGGATGTGCTATTGCAGGTGGCCTCTTCGGCATCGCCTTCATGCACCAGCAGGAGGCCAAGACCAGACACAATAACGATGTGCAGAAGCTCAACGAGCTCTCCGAGATCCGTACCATCTATGCGACCCACGAGAGCATCAAGGTGGTGCATGATCAGGTGGAGACCATGTACGGCTTGACCTCCAACCACAATGAAGAGCTGCTGGACTTCCTGGCAGAGATGGAGAAAAAGCTCCCTGCTGACGTATCTGTTCAGACCTTCTCCGCTGTGCTGGATTCCGTGACTATGACCATGAAGGTCAGTTCCAAGGAAGAGATGGCCAATGCCATCCAGGAGCTGAGAAACTTTGATTCGATTGGTGATGTGCAAATCGCCGGAGCTACCGATACGACTGATGCAGAAGGCGTTCCTTCCGTGATCTTTACCATCACCTGCATTTATGAATCTGCTTTACAGTAAGAGGGGGCTGAAATGAGTAAGAAGAATCAGATTGGATTACTGATCGCCGTACTGGGAATCGCAGCTGCGATCCTGAGCTATTATTTCCTGTATCAGAAGATGGAGCAGCAGACTGCTTCCCTGAATGCCGAATCCGCTTCCATGGAAGAGGAGATCGCCAAGTATCAGGAGTGGGAAGCAAACCGTGAGGTATATGTGGCAGAGACCGAGCAGATGCAGCAGCAGATCGCGGAGCGCATCAATGAGTTTCCTTCCAATGCACTGGTTGAGGATGATGTGAAGCTGGCATACGAACTGGATAACGATTTCGGTTCTGATTTCCGTTACATTAACGGCATGACTTTCGCAGCTCCCGCAGCAGTCTTCACCACGGACTATTCCGCAGCCGATGCTGTGGCAGAAGAGAGCGGTGTTGTGATGGATATCACTTCCGCTTATCCGCACTACACGCTGTTTGACAATGTCGTGAATTACAACCTTAGCTCCACCTATACCGGATTAAAGGATATGGTGGCAAAGATCTATGCACTGAAGGATAAGCGCGGTATCACCGCAGTGACGCTTGGATACGATAATGCCAATGGTCTACTGAATGGCAGCGTCACCATGGACACCTACTATGTCTTCGGCTCCGACAAGCCGTACTCTCAGCCCAGCCTGACTCCTGTGGAAAAGGGTACCGAGAATCCTTTCGGAACGCTGGACGAGTATGATCGTAATGCAGTCCTGACCGAGACCGAAGAGGTTGCCGAAGAGTCTGCAGCGCAGTAAGTTTACACCGGTATCAGCAAAAAGACATACGGGGGGATACGCCGAATGTCTTTTTGTGATTTTATTAAATCCGTAAGTGGGAAGAAAATCGTGGTTAGAAAAAACAGACCGGAAGAATTGAATAACAAGGGCCTGTCCCTCATCGAGGTTCTGATTGCCATCGCCATCTTAAGCATTGTGGTCGTGGTTTTCTATGAAGGCTTTATCGTTTCCGCCAAGGTAAACTCCAAGGCAAAGGTGCAGCATCAGGCCACCTCTCTTGCGCAGGATATCATGGAGGCCTTCAAGAGCCAGGATATGGACAAGCTCATGATGCAGTTTGAGCATCCCTATGTGTCATTTAACGTGGGCGGCAGTGATTATTCCTATCGGAATTTTGAACTCCTGCCGGATCTCATCAACGGTGCTGCTTTTGATGATCCCTCTCATGTGAAGGATTTCATCGGCACCTATGCGGCCAAGAGCAAGGACGAGGATGGGAATGATCTGACCTCCTATATCGATGAGGCAAATCTGCATCCCGTCTATGATGCCGACACTGATTCCTACATCTACCAGGGCAAGTATGTCACTACCAAGGATGGTAAGTATTACCTCTACCTGCAGAACCTGGTGATGGAGAAGAGAGTCTATGATGCGGTGATCACTCTGGATGGCCTTCCTTACAAGGAAGATACCGATAACGGCAATGTGATCGCCAGCGGTCAGGGCTACAACAACAACGAAGTGGTGCAGCTCCCCAACATGGATGCGCAGTACGATGTGATCTCCTCCAACAGTACCGTCTTTGACGCGGAGGCGGAGGCACAGCTCCAGTCCATCGCAAATGACCCCAGCTTCTCTGTTTCCAATATCTCCAGAGAGATCCTGATCCAGATCGAAGAGTCTCAGAACCTGATGAGTTTCTTTGAGCAGAAGGTGATGGTGGCATACAATTACACCTATACCTACGCTGTGGGTGACAAGGCAGGACAGCAGGTGAAGTTGAACCTCCATAAGGATTATCCCTTCGATAATTCTGTAGATCTGGATGTCAGCCTCCGGAATGTTTACCTCTTCTATGATCCTCGTAAGGATTACAAAGAGGATAAGATCAAGATCGTCCGTGCGGTGTATCCCGCAGACAAGCGACAGGATCTGGATGTCTACATCGTAAAGCTCCTTCCGCATGATTATGAGTCCATCGGTCTTGCCTGGGATGATATGTATCACCCTGTTTTTGAACTCGAAGAGCGGGAGACCCTGAAAGGTGCAGCTCCTGTATCTCCTTCCGTCTTTGACGAGCCTTCCATCTATCTGCACACCAACATCGGTTATTACATGACCAGAAATGCGGTGGGAGAGTTCCCGAAGATGAGCCATTGTCAGATGACCTCCAACGGCATCTCCCTGGGATTCCTCTACAATGGTGTACCCAAGACGGATGTGGAGGGGATGCTTCATACGACGTCGCTTACCAACAAGGCCGCACTGGAGCGCATCTATGACATTCAGATCGATGTTTTCCTCCATGAGGATGATACGTTCAAGAGTTACGATGATTTTAAGGATATGAAGGATGCCGGGGAAGCCAAGGCCAGCCTCAGCAGTACCATCAGAAACTGACAGAAAAGGCATGGATATGATCAATTTGAATGCAAATCGCAAATTCCATAAGGACAATCGCGGAGCCGGAATCGTCATGGTGCTGGTTGCCATCGCACTGGTGATGATCCTGGTATCTGTCCTGATGTCCATCTCTCTGGTGAACTTCCAGATGAAAGCGACAGAGAAGAGAAGTAAGGCGAATTTCTACAGTGCCGAGATCGCAATGGATCAGATCCATGTAGGATTGGAGGAGCTTGCTTCCGAGTCCATTGACAGCGCTTATATCGATGCAATGCAGCAGTATAAGCAGATCTCCAACACTGTCCGCTGGAATAATTTCCGCAACGAGTATCTGACTTCCCTGACCAACGAGCTCCAGGATCCTGCCCATGCCGGCAGATATCTGGTGAAGGATGATTCCGACGTGCTGAATGCAGACGGTGTCTATACCAAGGGCGTCCTGAAATATCTGTCCAAGGAATATACTGCAGCCTATGATGCAGGCGACCTGACCCTGGAGTGCCAGACCCCCGATGATCAGAACTCCATCGTGATCACCGAGAACGGCCTGATCATGAAGGATCTGTGCATCGGTTATACGGATGCGGACGGCTACTATTCCGAGATCATCACGGATATCCGCATCGGATTCCCCAGCATTTCCTTCTCGGAGTCCTCGGTGCTTCCCAATGTGTTTACCTATTGCATGATCGGCGATGCCGGTGTCACCTTTGATAAGACCACCGGTGCAAAGCTGATGGGCAATATCTATGCAGGTAAGAAGAATCTGTCCACCGATTTCGCTGACCCCGATAATCCGAAGGCGGATGAGATCAAGTCCGGCATCGTCCTTACGGGACAGTCGAAGCTGACTGTGGAGACCGGCGACTATGTCTATGGCGGCAAGAGCCTGACCTACTGTAATCCCGTCTATCTGATCAGTGCGGGTCAGACCAGACTGGATTCCTTGTGCTCTCTGAATCTGAACTCTCCCACGGAGGCGCAGAAGACTGCAGCCAACAGTGCAGGCGCTCCTCTGAATGATATGCAGCTTTGGACCACGGATATCAGTCTCAACGGATCCGCCAAGGGAACCTCTTCCTACACTTCCCTGCAGACCGCAGAGGATACCATCCTCTATGTGAAGGATGATACCACCCTGTCCAAGTATGCAGACAGCCTGATCCTTTCCGGCTCCTATTACGGATATGGCAAGGGCCAGAGCGCGATCCTGTTAAATGCCGCTGATTCCAGAGTGAATCTCTCCGGGCTGAAGGATCTCATGCTTTCCGGTAATGCCTATATCTCCTCCGCTGTCTCTCTGGCATCTGCCGACCTGGATGCACAGACCTTTGTGGCGGACCCCAATAACATCGTCCTGGGATCCTCCGTCGCTTCCAAGACGGACCAGATGTGTTTCCTGGTTCCCGCTGAGGTCATGGGTATCCTGAACGGAAACCTCATCGGCGGACGCAACCCCATGCTCCTGACCGACTATAAGGACTGGTATAGCGGACATAACGATTCCGGATACTATCGCATCGATGTATCCAGACCCATCGCTACCTTAGGCGGTAAGAAGCTGGCTGATTACGGCCTCGGTTCTTCCGACTTTAAGACCATTTTCCGCCAGATCGGTACGGAGAATGTGGTCTATGTCTACCTGGATTTCAGCGATCTGGGCGAGGCTGCCGCAGAGCAGTACTACAAGGACTACATGACCAATTCCGCCAATATGCTCTCGTATCTGAAAAAGTACGGGAACACCATCACCCTGGGCGATACGGATGATAAGGACTTCATCCGCAGCACCGGCGGCATCCTGACTTATGCGCTGGATGATACGAAGGTCAGCATCTTTGATGAGACCGTCAGCTCCCTGTCCGAGACCCAGTTAAACGACTACTATGACAAGCAGTCCGAGTACCTGGATGCTTATAAGGGACTGTGCTCCAAGCTCACCACCAGATTCAGTGCCCTGTCCGTTACCGAGCAGAGCAGAAGCGTATACGAGAACCTCATCGGTATTGATGACCCTACCAGTTCCTTCTACGATCTGGTCAAGACAAGACTGACCAGCGGGCAGAGAGTCATCTACTCCTATCCCAATACCGAGGCACCGAAGGCCAGAGCAGCTGTTGTGAACGGCGATGTGAAGCTCTCCGAATTCACGGATGATTATGAGCTGATCATCTGCACCGGAAATGCAGAGATCGACCGGAACTTCTGCGGACTGGTGCTGGCAGGCGGCCGTATCACCGTGAAGGAATCCACCGGCAGACTGGTCTGCAGTGATGAGGAGATGGTAAAGTACCTGCTGCAGTGCAAGCCGGATGATGCATCCTTCTCCGAGAGAGCGCTGGTTGAGGACTTCTTCATCAACGGAGAGGCATACAGCAATTCCTTCGCAGGGATCGTATCCTCCTCCACCGATGATTACATCAGTCTGGACGGCATCATTACCTACGTCAACTGGACCAAGAGATAAGCGAATCCATAAGGAGTGACCAAGCATCAATGAACAGGAATCTTCGCAAACCGAATAATCATGGATATTCTTTGATCGAACTCATTACGGTGATCGCTATCCTGGCCATCGTCGGAATCGGTTCCATCACCCTCCTGGGGGTGGTACCCAGAAGGCATGTGACAGGATGTACCAAGCAGGTGGTCTATTACCTGGAAAAGGCCAGGACCAATGCCATGAGCTTCAAGGATGCCAGACTGATCCTGACCAATACGGATCTGGGTGTCTGTGCTTCTCTGGAGACCACCAAGGGCAGTGATGTGACGATATCCGCTCCGGAGCAGATCGGAGAGAAGAATCTGACTGTCTCCTATAAGCTTTTGGGAGAGGACGAGTCCGTTGCTGAGCATGTTTTGAACGTGGTATCCTACGGATCCCTTCCCGGATCTATGGATGAGAGCCTGATCTTTTCCTTTGACCGGTCTGCCGGCAGCTTTAAGAATGCTTTTGTCGGCGCAACGGACCTGGGAAACAGCGTGTCAACGATCTATATCACCAAAGGAAACTGGACCATGCAGCTGGATCTGGTGCAACTTACCGGTAAAGTAACTTACGCTTGGAAGGAGTAACGCAAATGAAAGGGTTGAGAAGATTGAAAAACAAGGGGTTTTCCCTCGTTGAGATCATAGTCGCCGTTGCCATTCTCGGAATCGCAACCACGGCCATCGGCGCCTTCATCATGACTGCACAGAGGAGCTACAATAACGGCTCTACCGAGACCGACCTGCAGTATGAGGCACAGCTTCTTTCCAACGAGATGCAGGACCTGATCATCGACGTGAACCGGGGTATTTCCTATCGGTACAATGCCCAGGCTGCGGACGGTGAAGAAGTCCTGGACGGATATATCATCACGGATGATGAGATCGGCGTGGATGAGGACGACCTGCTTGAGTATGTGAAGTATACCAAGTCTCTCTACATCTACAACAAGTCCGGCTATATCGTGATCAACTGGGATAAGGACACCGGAAAGATCACCTATTCCACCTACGAAGCCACCAAGGACGAGACGCCTGTCTCCGTTGGTAACCTCCTGGCAGAATATGTGAAGTCCTTTGCGGTGGATCTGTCCGAGATCAAGCCCGGCGGCGACCGCACGGTTGCTTATACCATCACCTTTGAGAAGGGTGACAGATCCTATACCACCACCCACAAGATCAAAGTGCGTAACGAGGTTCCCATCAATATCACTTCCGACATCTATGATGATCCCATTGATGATGAAGTGAAGGTGGGAGATATTGTTGTGTCTCCTAAGGAGATCATGCTTTGGAACGAAGAGTCCTACGGCTCTGAAGACGGTAAGACCATCACCGCTACCGTCAGCAGTACCGGCGGCCTGCTTATGTTCAAAAATGTAAACTGGGGCATATATCCTGCAGCAGCGGGCTCCACTTCCGTTACTGCCGGCGGCAGTACCGTAGAGAAGAAGGATGGTAAGGTAATCGTTACCGTTTCCAAAGAGGAGACTGCAGCAGACTTCTATGTCTATGCTTATATCGATGATCCCGAGGATCCTGTCAGCAGCCTTTACATCAACGGTAAGGATGAAGCTGATGGTATGACCCCCGAGAAGTGCCTCCATGTCTGGGTCCGCAAGATCAATGCCATGGCTGGAACGGTTTCTTATGACGGCACGACCTATACGGATGATACGGTGGAGATCAAGGAGAAGACCACCGGTATCGTTACCCGTCTGAGTGCCGGCCCTGATCAGGCCCATGCCTTTACCGTAGCGCCCAATCCTGCGGAAGGTCAGTTCCATATCGATGAGCAGATCAAGGCAGATTACAGTGATGCATCCACCATTATCAACAACGTGGGCGGATTCTCCGAGATTTCCGTGACGGAGTATTACCACGATGCGAACGGCGTTCTGCAGAATGCAAAGGTGACTTCCGGCTCCGGCAATGTGGTGGAGAAGCTCTCCATCGATCCTGCGACCGGTAGTATCAGCTTTGACCTGAAGGATCTGGCATATGAGGATACTTCCTACTACGATGACACCAGGGTGGTGATCCGTTATCGTACCATCCGGCCCAATACCAGTGCGGAAGGCATGACCAAGACCATCATGGTGCAGTCTGCCAATAAGGATCTCATCGATCCCAAGGCACATCTGCAGAGAGATGGACTGCTTCCCCTGGATATGGATGCGCTGAACAGTATCATGAAGTCCATGGCAAAGAAATACGGAGGGGCGAACCCTGTCCTTTCCTTTGAACTCTACAGCGGTCATGCTACCGAGGTGGATGAGGAAGGCATTGTAACTGCCATGCAAAGATCCGATCCGGATTGCCCGAGAGTGTTTAACAACACCATCAGCAACAACGGTGCCTATAATCAGGCCGGGGCGGAAAGAATTACGATTGGTGGTAGGACTTACAATAAGTACAATAACAATGCCGGGGATGTCTATCTGCTGACCCAGGTGGTGGATAACCAGGTTGTCTTTGAGAACGAATATTATGATGTGCAGCTTTATCTGGACAATTCTGTGGTATTCCCTTACTCCGGCATCCTGGTAGATCGTTATGGTAATGTGAATGATAACGATTGCCTGGAGGTTCAGATTAAGATCACTGCCAACAATGGCGGTGAAGTTGCCTTTGATAAGACCTACTTTGTTCCGGTAGATCCTGTTCAGATCGAGTATTCTGCAGATGGCGCAACCTGGAGCTCCGACCTCGATGTGAGTCTGCTCAGAGGAACCGGAGATATCAAGTCTCGCGTATACTTCCGCCTGACCAGTGGTTGGGGCGGTGTATTAGGCACGCCTCAATTCTTCAACCAGACCGGTAACTGGCCTAATCGTTTTGGAGACGATGATTATAATACCTCTGAATTAGGGTATGACAGAGATTCTGATTACGTTATTTATCTTGGGCAGGGTTATGCCGGAGGTAAAAAAAATCAAGCAATCTTTACACTAGAGGATGATGAAAGCGCTTATGTTGATGGTTTGATTAATCGTTTCAATGCTACGATTTTTAATCCAAATACAAAGATCAGTTCGTCTTATTTCTTCAAGGATGAAGGTTATACGAACGAAAAATGGTATAGAAGAGAAAGATATTCCGGAGACTGGCATCTGGATACAGAAAATCCTATTCATTTGAATGGCGGGTTTTATGAGCACAGTTCTCACAATGATTACTACAAGATCTCGGATTATGGTCGTACTGTAGCATTATCAGAATACGATTTTTCTAAGAATTTTGGAAGGATTGCAAACTTCTTTAGTGTTACTCAGGGGGTTTCCAATAGCGACTCCAGGATTGGTTATCTTGATTTCACTATCGATAAAGCGTTTGCGGACAACAATTCCGGTCAGACTGTTACCCTTAAGTATGAAGAGAATCCATACATGGGCCATTCCCAGGCTGCTGCCTGGTCCGTAATGAAAGGATGTGTTGGCTCCATCCAATTTAATATTGTCGGAAATAATGTGTTCCCGGATAAACTGATCAAGGATAACAGCAACTTAACGGGAGATAATAAGACACCTACGGTGCTTTGTGCGCCTCTTCCTGGTTCCGGTGAATGGAAGACCGATTCTTCTCAGAGCGGTGTAAGCTACTACGAGCCTTCTTCCAATGAGAGATATGAATTGATCTTAAAAGAAGGGAAATATTATCTCACCTATTTGTTCAAGGATAATGGCGTTTGGGTAAATCAGTGGAGATATAGAACCATTGTAGGCAATTGGCAGACGCCTTATACCGGATACCTTGAGTATTCTGATGGAGAGTATGGGACAGAGTACCGATTCTTTGAAGGCACCGGTTCTGTGTATTATCCCGATAATATCGTCTATGATGAGCTTAGTAGGCGCTCCGTGATAACGGTTAAGCCCGAACCCTCCAGCCTGTATGCGCCTGCTCCCGGAGATTCTCGCTGGATTAAGGGGCAAGAGTATGGTATAACCTACTGGAGGTATGAGATTTCTGCAACGGAGTGTTATTACTTAAGAAAAGTAACTTATGACTATTATTTCGGTTCTTTCTCATATTATTATTTGACTTATCAAACCGGAAATAATAAGGATGGATTCCTTCAGTCTTGGTATGATCGAGATGGTGATTTTACTTTCTTAAGATGGGATGACAATGCGAAAAAGTATAATAAGGCATACTATTATAAGTATCCGGATCGCTTTACAGCTTATAATTAAGTGAGGAAGATATGAGTAAGAAACTGTCAACATTTTTAAAAAGGACATTATCGGTTGCCTTGGTTGTCTCTGTCACGGCGGGAGGGATTTATTATGCCGTTGACCGAAATACCATCGATGCTCAGGCAGCTGAGGACGCTCTGCTTTCCATTCAGCGCATCCGGAATGAGATCCTTTCCGATTCCAGTGCGAAGTTTAGCATCCTGGAGATTGTTCCGGACCATTCCATGGCCGAGATGGGATATACCATTGATGGCTGTGAACCTTTCCCGGTACTCTATGATGCTACCACCAATACCTATCAGCCCTGGAGTGAGAAACTGGCAGGGATTGCTACCAAGGAGGATCGCGCAGCCTTTATGGCAGAGCTTTCCTCTGAGGCGGACCAGATCCTTTCTTCCATCGCTTCGGATTATGCGAATCAGTCCCAGGCAGATCTTCCCTTCCGGTTTGAGCCCTACAATGAGGTCTCTGACCTGTCTGAGGTTGCGGCTGATGATGACAGACTCTACACGGAGGTACCTTTCGAGCAGACCGAGCGGAGAGGTAAATTCCGCCTGCACACAGGCAGTGCTTCTGACAAGTGGCATGTTTCCTTTAACATTGTCTCCGATGGAAGCATCCGTCTCATCGATGTCAACAACGGAACAGGAACGGTTTATTACAATGTGGCTTCTGATGCTCAGTTGACCTATGCTGATCTTTCTGACCTGGCAGCGAATCATCCCGAGCTTCCCATCTATACCAAGGCAACCAGTGGATACTATATCTATGCCGGGAATGCAAAGGCAGTTTGGGATGATATGTCCGGTTCTGTCACCGGTAATGATGCGAGTTTCGATTGGTCCGTGGAGCTTTCTGAGTACTACTCCGTGCAGTTCCAGTATATAACCAATAACCAGGACAACCAGGTGAAGGTAGGAGACTGGGTCTACATGGCCAATCTCTATGATGTCTACACCAGTAACGATGGCGAGTATGAGTTCTTTGATACTTATGAGGAAAACGGAGAGGCCGGTGATACCGTCATCGTATCCGGCGCATCCTTCTGGTATTGCGGCGGTCTGGTGAACCACCACACCTTCCTGCGGGAAGTCTTTGGTCTGGATTCCTACTCTGAGATTCCGATCTTTGGTATCGAGGTCTATGTGGTGACGCCTTCTGAGCTGAATGCAATGATCGGTAATGCCGATACTACCTCCGGCAGAGTCCTTTCCGAGTTTGATTATGTTTCTGTGGTTGCAGGCGGTAACGCCAGAGTTACGGTGACGGATGACACCTTTGGAACTATGGGTTGGACCCTGGATGCTAATGGGGATTCCACCGGCGTGCCTCTGACCGCCTATTACAATGCATCTGACGACCTGAGCGTTGCAAATGCCCGGACCTTTGCATTGCATCTGTATCATGAGAATATCCCTGTTCAGGTGGACATTTCCGATCGGTTTGCGGGAACTGCTCTTGCAGGTACCGCAACGGATACCAACCTCACGAGAGCCCTGAACTTTATGATGCTTTCCGAGAATCCGGTTCCGGGTAGCGCAGAGATGAACAAGATCGGCCTGCTGAATGCGGATCAGTCCGGATTTGCGAATGATGGAGCCTTTAATGGCCTGACGAACGGTGCGATCCTGCCTTCCTTCTCTATCGATACGGAGCATGATCTTATGTTCGTTAGAGGCTGTGCATGGTTCTTTGATGGGAATACTGCGCCCCTTCTGGATGTACAGAACTATGTCGGCACCTTCTACGGTTCCGATACGGACGATACCAATGGCCATATCGCCGGCGGTCTCGCTGATGTGGTGAATCTGATCATCCAGGAGAACCTGCAGCGTGATTCCGATGTGTCCTTTGAAAGCGACGAAAGACTCTCTACGGAAGTCTATGATGCTACCATCATCCGGCACATCATGTCCGCTACCGAGATCGCGAAAGTGAAGGAAGCGCTGAACATCCTTGTGGTGGAGCCTGCTTCACAGGTTTATAATGCCGGCAGCGGTCTGGACAAGGCTCGTTTTTCTGCCCTCACCGGCGTGAAGCAGGATAATATCACCATCACCTGTATGAACATGAACCTCTTCATCAGTAAGATCGATGATCTGAACAATGTTTATGATGTGATCTATTTCGATGCTTCCACCACCAACATGAGCACCCAATATAACAGTACCACCTTGATGAATGAGACGGTATTCAATGATACCGGCATGAATGGTCTGCGGTATTTCAATGTCGGAGACATGACTCGAGGTGGAATAGAGACGGTAGGGTTCCTGGCGACGGAATGGGAAAATTCTAATAGGCCCTACAGGAATGCAACTCATCGGTTTTCCGGAAATGATCTGTCCAGAGAGGCGTACAATAAGTTACTTGACTTTAAGTATGCATCTTATCCGATCATCATTGACCAACAGCTCTTGACTGTGAATCCGAACGACGGAAGCTATACCGTAAATGCATACAGAGTTGATAGTTCCTCCTACCTTTACGAGTTCCTGGATCTTGTGAAGGGCGACAAGAATGTCTTCTCCAGCGGTGAGCTTAACGGTGCGCAGGGTTACCAGGATCGCTCCGCGCTGTTTAAGTATTATGCCAATAGGGCAAAGCTGAGTTTGGATTCCGAGTATGAAAACTGTCTGATGCTTGGTGAAGAGTATTATACTGTGAATGGAAACCCGAATGGGGAAGTTAAGATCCTGAGAGCCAGCAGCGATCAGAAGTATTACATTCCTTATTCCTTCACCATTCGAAACCTCGGTGCCGTTTCTTCGAAATCCGATTATATTTGCAAGGTGTTTGTAGATTCCAACGCAGATGGTAAATTCTCGGATCTGAATGAGCTGGTAGCACAGTATAACGGACTGTCCGCAGATAACAAGAATGAGATCACAGTTCAGGTACCCAGCACCTACTATGGCTGTATTACCTGGAAACTGGAGGTCTGCCAGTCGGATAATGAATATGTCCGGAATTCCACGACTGGGTACTTGAAACTGGAGCCCATGGAGGAAATTCCTGTTGCTGATCGGACCATCAAGGTTCTGCAGGTTCATATGCTTACCACCGGCAGAAATGATGTCATCAATCTTGAGGAAAGCATCGGTCACTGGAACGGTGATCGGTATGTAGATGCCACCTCTGCGGGACCTGCTCATAACAGGCATAAAACGAATTATTTCCAAGAGCTTGCAAGTCAGATTTCCGATGATTATATTCTGGATATCACGACAGTAGGTATGAGCAATTGGGAGGAGAATGATTATAAGATTTCCGATTTTGATATGTTGATCCTGGGATTCTCCGATGCGCTGGACGGAGCAGATCTGCAACCATGGCAGACCAGTTTTGTGAAATCCTTCATCCAGTCCGGTAAGAGTGTCCTTTTTGCCCATGATATGACATCCTATATCGGAATGCCCGCTAATATAGCAAAAAATAATATTAATAACTATATTTGGGGTTATCAGATGAATGCCTACATCCGTTCCTATGTGGGACTGGACACTTACGGCATTTCAGACAGTGAGTACAATACCAACAGTGCTGCTTTGTATCGTGGTGTCTCTTATACCAGGAATTCTGCCGGTGAGTTGCAGAATGGAAATTATAAACTGGTGGAGCCTTCCAAGGATGCAAATTCCAGAGATGGTGCATACTATCTCTACAATGAGCACGATATTGCTTATACGCCCGGATCCGGAAGAAACACTACGGTTCCTCAGGTGCAGGGTTATGCTTATGCCCATTTGATCACGCACGAGGATGGAAATTGGCAGAATTATCTGAATTCCAGGTATGATGGCGGTATGGCCAGACTGGATACACAGAAGGGTGTGAGGATCAATGCCGGTCAGATCACGACCTTCCCGTTCAATTTGAACGGATCGAATACGATCACCTTGGGACTGACGCACCCGCAGTACTTTACGTTGGATTTCTCCGGAGATTCCGATGGAGATGGTGAGTCCGACATTGTGGTCTGGTATAATCTCGACACCAATGTGGAAAGAGGGCACCTGGTAGATAACGATCCCAAGAATGACTATTACCTCTATTCCAAGGGGAATGTCATGTATACCGGAATGGGACACAATGCTTCCAACGGAACAACGAATGCTGTATCTGTGGATGAGGCGAAACTGTTCCTGAACACCATCATCGCATCCTACAATACCGGTATGCGTACCCCGAATGTCGATATCATGGATGAGAGCGGTGTATCCACTTCCGCGATCTACGGTTACTATGATCCGAACCTGGAGATCGGTCTTACCGGTGAGAATGATCAGAATGTTACCATTCGTTTCAGAGTCACAGATATGAACCTGCAGGGTGAGAAGAAGGGAACCGTTCGATTCTTCCGCGAGAAGCCCGGTGCTGGAAATGTGGATTTGGATGGCGTATTACTGGAAGGGGTAGATGAACGTACTGATGCTTATACCGTTTACCTTTGGGAGGATTACAAGGCCCACGGTACCGGTGCTGCCGCCCAGTCCAAGACCAGTCTGGAGAACGGCGTTGACTATTGTGTCATTGTCAAGCTCAGCGATTTCGTCTCCAGAGTGGAGAACGAGTCGAGCAATACCGTCTCCAACTTTGATTCGAACTTCTACATCGCGGTACAGGATGAGATCACTATCAGGACCGCTTTGGGAGGTACCGTGACCAACCATACGCCCTGGAGTGTATCGCCTGTGACCTACACCACCATCGAGCTCTTTGATCTGGATTAATGATTTAATAGTTCGATAAGTTCAAAACGTTTCAGATCGCCCCCGTCTGACAGGCGGGGGTGATATTCTGTTTACTGCTTTATGAGGGATTGGGATTTATGAAGATGATGCAAGACACCAAAAAGGATTTTTCTCCCAGGCAGGCATTTCTCCTTGTCACCGGAATGTTTCTCCTTTTTTGCGTGATTCGGTACCTGATGGCGGATTTTACGAAAGTAGTTGAGATTTATCCAGACGAGCTCCGGGACTGGGATATTGCCAGGAGCCTGCAGGCGGGAAACGGTTTTTCCATTCAGGGAAAGCATGTTTCCTATCAGAAGAATCTTTATAGCATTCTAATCTCGCCACTTTTTGCGGTGAAGGATATCTATCTGCGGATCAGGCTCATTAATTTATTTAATGTACTGACGCTCTGCGGAGGAGTGTTTTTCCTCTTTGGGATGTGCAGGGAGTGGGAGCTGTCCTATCGTTTAACGGTTTTCGTTTCGTTCTTATATCTTCTCTGGCCCAATCAGCTGAATTCCATCAATTTCATGTGTGAGAGCATCTATGTTCCCATGTTCATGCTGGGATTCTGGGTCTATCTGATGCTTGAGCGGAAGGGTTCTTTATGGTTGGCGGTATTGTGTGGTGTTGTCTGTTATCTGGTATATTACATCAAAGAGCGTGGGATCATTTTGCCTGCGGTTTGCGTTGGCATCGAGCTGGCGTATCCCGTTTTTCGCTTTTTGTTTGTGAGGGAAGAGGGCCAAAAGACGCCTCTCTTTGAGAAAAAGCGCCTGATCAATGCGGGAGTGATCCTTGTTGTATTTCTGGTCCTGTTGGTTGCTGTGAAACTGATCACCTATGACAATGAACCGAATGAGTGGTGGAGCAGCGATCTTACAGATCCGAAGAATATGTTTGCTTCCTACCACACAATCTATGGTGTTTATTTCTTTTTGTATTATCTGGTAGGGATTACGCTGTCTGTTTTTTGCCTCCCAATTTTTGTGCCGTTGATCCTTTTAAAGGAATTGGAAGAGCGGGTTCTTCGCAGCTATCTCTTTATTATGATCTGCAATTTCCTGATGGCTTTTATGATCTCTTTCCGGATCGCTCAGTATGAAGACTACGGAAAACTGACGCCACGCTTGCATCTTCGGTATTTTGGCCCGCAGATTTTTTTGTCATTAGCATTGTTCCTGGTCATCTACTTTCGGTATAAGGATCAGCTGCTATCGGAGGAGAAGAAGAAGCCTTTCCTCATCGCCTCTTTGATCACTCTTGGAATTGATCTGCTGATCTTTAAGGGAATGTACCGAGGAAGCTGTGTGGATCATTATGACCTGCATTGGTTGATCCCGGATCTGCAAAATCAGTTGTCCTCACTTCGAACAGCCATTTCTTCCCTGTACAGCGTTCTGGTGGTTATGGGTGGTTTGATCCTCGGCGGGTATTACTGCATTGTGAAAAAAAAGGAGAAGGGGATCCGCGCTTTTTTTGCTGTTGTTATTCTGATCAGTATTCTGAACAATGTATCCGGATACAATGAGGTTGTTGACTGGTACGACTGCTCTGATCAGGAGGCAGATGAGATCATTACGATTTCCGGGATGTTGCGTGATCTGGGGGCTGATACCGGAGAAACTTCTGTCCTTGTCATGTCCTATTATGAAGACCTGAAGCCGTTTGTTACCTACTGTGATGAATCTCCGAACTATTATCTATTTGATGAGTTACTGTTTTGGGACCAGATCGGTGAAAAAAGGCTGGAGAATCCCGACCGTGAATTTGTTTGCTCCGTGGATTCTTTGGATTTTTACCGATTTCCCAACAAAGCCATCGTCGATCATCTGTCAAGTGTTGATTATTTCGTGGTCGGAACGGAAAGCGATTTTCAGGGATTTTGGGAATATACCGGGATGGAGAAGCTCTATGATGGAGAGTATTTTATACTCTTCCGGAATCTTGATCCTGCCACCATCTCCATGTCTAATCCTCACCTTTTGAAGGGGAACGAATGAAATGTTGAAACTGTCTGTGATCGTCCCGACGTTTAACGAGGGAGATAATGTGAAGCCTCTATATGAAGGGGTTCGGAGTGCTTTGGAAGGGATTCCCTTTGAACTGCTCTTTGTGGATGATTCCGTGGATGATACACCGGAACGGATCAAAGTACTGCAGGAGACCGCTCCTGAGGTTCGTCTGATCCACAGGGATACGGATAGGGGACTGTCCAGTGCCGTGATCCGCGGCTTCTCTGAAGCAGAGGGAGAGTTCCTGGCGGTAATGGACGGAGACCTGCAGCACCCACCCAGGCTTCTGCGTCCCATGGTTCGTTGCATGGAGGAAGGGTATGACCTGTGCCTGCCCAGCCGCTTTGTGCCTGGCGGCAGCGACGGAGGACTGAACATCCTTCGGAAATTTATCTCCTGGACCGCCCGGAAGATCGGAAATCTGTCCTTGCGGAGCCTTCGGAAGTTCTCCGATGTGACCGGCGGATATTTTATGCTGCGCCGCGAGATTCTGGAAGGGGCCGAGCTGAAGCCTCTGGGATGGAAGATCCTGGTGGAGGTCCTGGCCATGACGAAGTATGAGAAGGTATGCGAGGTGCCCTATACCTTTGAAGAGCGGAATGCGGGATCTTCTAAGATCAGCATGAAGGTGACGCTGGAGTATCTGCAGCAGCTCCGGGAACTGAGACACCGGGAAGTCCGGAAACCTGCTGTTTCCATCACCGTAAAATCGCCGAAAGAAGTAGCTGATCTGGAGAAGGTATAATTATTTTACAGGAGCTTATACATTGAGATGATGGTGTTAAACGGAAAGTTTTTCAAGAAAGAAATACAGACGTTTTTCCTGTTTTTCATAGCTTCACTATTATTCCTGTCATTTTGTTCCTATTTTTCATTTTTGTTTCCTTTTTGCGAAACGGTTGATCCTCTTTGCTTTCGGACCGTGGGTAAAGCCATCTTACATGGAAAGGTACTTTACCGCGACATTTATGAACATAAGGGGCTTTATTTGTATTTGATCTACGCGGCCGGCTATCTCATGAACAGAACCGGTTTCTTTGGCGATTTTGTCATCGAGATTTTGTTTTCGTCCTTCTTTATGTACTTTGCTTACCGCACGATGAGACTATTTCTAGAAAATGATTTCTTTTGCAAGATTTCAATTATCCTTTCTTCTGTGATTCTTTTTACGTCTCTGAATTTCCAGACAGGAGGGTATGCTGAAGAATACTGTCTGCCTATTTACGCTATTATTCTTTTCCTTGTCCTTAGATATTTTAAATTCCAAAGCGAGCGTAAGATTAAGGCAGGAGAGGTTCTTCTGATCGGCGTCCTTTCCGCAGTAATGTTTTGGATCAAGTACACGCTTTTGGGGATTACTGTCGGGATTGTTATTTATCTTATGCTTTTTTATTTCATTGGCAGAAGAGTAGCTGAACTTATGCGCGCTACAGGGCTGTTTCTTGCCGGATTCTTTCTTGGGTCAGTGCCTGCTCTTTTGTACTTTGGTTTGAACCATGCCTTTGGTGATCTTTGGCATGTGTATTTTTATAATCTGCTGTTTCAGTATGGCGGTCAAACTGCAGATTGGGTCGGCCTCTCAAATTATTGGAACTATTTCGGATATGGGAAATTACCGTTTTTGCTTTTTACAGAGACTTTTTTGATTGCAATTTTTGTAATCTGTATCTGTTGCAGGCCTTTTGACCTGCTTGGAAAGAATTGCACGAATGCCCTGCGTGCAATGTTCTTTGGAACAATCTTTTCTTTGGGATATGGCATAATTTATTATGGATGCTACCAGACGATTGTCGTTTACTTGTTCCAGATTTTTGGCTGTATGTTTCTCTATATATTCATTGAAGGTGTTTTGAAAGAAGGCTTATCTTCATTTTGTGGCAGAATTGCCGTTTTTTTGCGTAATAAAGGCAGAGTGGCTTCGATTGCTCTTGGTGTTCTTGCAGCGTTTTTGTTTGCTCTGAATGCTTTGGACAATGCCTACCGGATGATCCTTGTTTTGATTTATATGATGATATTCGTACGTCTTGGGGAATGGATTAAATCGAAGGCTGCTCATTTGACGAAACTGGAAAAATATTTTTTGCGATATTTGCCACATGCGATCCTGTATATAATTCTGAACTATTATGAAACTTGGTTGGAAATACGGCAGATCTATTTTACCCCGGATTTATGGAGATGCGGGATTATTCTTTCTGTCATTGTTCTTTTGATCTACGACCTGGAAGAGGATGGGAATGCATTAATTGATCGATTAAAGAGAATTCATTTGAGCAGAAACGTTTTTCTTGCTGCTTTTTTGTTGGTATGCACGGTTTATTGTTATTTCTACTCCGGGAATGCCGGTTTTGTGTTTCAGCCAATCGAATCTACTGTTCAGTATAAGCTTGGGGAATATATTAGATCATCGGGGATTGAGGAACCGAACATTATTTCTAATGACATAATTGATGTCGGCCTGTATGCTTATCTGGATATTGATCCCCAGGAAAAGTATTTTGGGCATTTTATGTTGGATATTGATGAGATCGTCGGTGAAAAGAAGAGATATATCGATGAAGGAGTCGTTGATTACATCGTATCTGTCGGATATTTGACAGAAGAGGCGTTAAATTATAACTATCATCTGGCAACATCGGCCCAGCTGCCTGTGAACACCAAAAATCCGGTTGGATATGGGATTCTGCTATACGAAAGAAATGATATCGGACCTCGATTGGAAAGATAAAAAGATGAAGAAAAAGTCTCTTATTTATGTTTTGTCCTTTTTGATCCCTGTAGCGTATATGATCGTTTTCTTTGCCCACCTCCAGATCTGGCCGGGTGGACCATATACTGTATTGATTTATGATCTGAAGTATCAGTATGCTTCGATGTATGCTTCTTTGCGTTATCTGGGGTCTTCTCATAGCAGCTTCTGGTACAACACCTTTGGCAGTCTTGGCAGTTCCGCGGTCGGGAACTACGCGTATTATCTCGGGAATCCTCTATTGTTTTTGGCCGCAGCGTTCCCGCTTTCAAAGCTTCCTGATGTGTTGTATTTTCTGTCTCTTTTGAAGATTGGCGCCTGTGGTCTGACCTTCAGTGTATTTTTGATGCATGCATATCCGGACCGCAGAAAGCCTGTTGTGATCGTGCTTCTTTCCGTTTGTTATGCGCTCATGAGTTATAATCTGATGTATCTGATGAGCCTGATGTGGATGGACGGAGTGATCCTGCTTCCTTTGATCCTTTTGGGGATTGAACGGATCCTGAAGGACCGGTCGCCGTTTCTCTTCTTTATTTCTTTTTTGTTGTCTTTTCTTTTGAACTATTACATCACCTTTATGTCTGCCTGCTTTACAGTCCTTTATTTTTTCTGGCGCTTTGTTTGTCTGGAGAAAAAGAAGGCTGTTTACGTGGTGCGTGCATTCTGTGCAGGCATTTTGTCCATTGGGATTAGTCTGCCGATTTTGTTGCCGACGATTGCAGGACTCCTGAGCGGCCGTCTGAAGGAAGATGCCGATGGAGGAATCACTGTTTTTGAGATGCCGCTGTTGAAAGTGTTGGGGCAGTTCTTTTCTTCGCATTATGACACTCTCGGAAACGATGGTCTGCCCTCTTTGTTTTGCGGAACCGGTGCTTTGCTTTTGTTTTTATGCTTTTTCTTCTGCAGGAAGATTGCATTGAAGAAGAGATTTTTTGCTCTTGGAATCTTTGTTTTTTACATTGTTGGCTTTTGCTTTGAGCCGCTTTACATGGCATTGCATGGATTCCGTCTGCCCAATTGTTTCCCGGGAAGATTTTCTTACGTGATTTGTTTCTTTGTGCTGGTGCTGGCATATGAAGCATATCCGGAGGTGAGTTCCTTCCTGAGGAGCCGTTCACAGCAGGCATCCGGTCTGTTGGTAATCTGGATCCTCTTTACTGCCATAGAGCTTTTCTTGAATGGAAATGTCTTTATGACAGGGCTGAACAATGACCTGCATTATGCCAACCGCAGGGAATATGACAGCCTGATCGAACGGACGCAGGAAGCGCTTTCTCATATCCCGGAGGATGATTCCTTCTATCGGATCGGTAAGAACTATGCGTATTCGTATGAGGACTCCTTCCTGTTCGGGTACAATGGGATATCTTATTTTTCCTCCAGCTATCATCTCAATGTGATGAATCTGTTCGGAGATTTGGGCCTGGCGCAGAACTATAATATGATGTCGGACAATGGACTGACACCTGTGACGGAATCACTTTTCGGAGTGAAGTATTACCTGAGTTATTATGTGGATATTCCTGGTCTTGATCAGTTATTCACCGGTAAGACATTGAAGCTGTATGAAAATCCTGATGCGCTTGGTCTCGGATATGCTGTGTCCGACGAGGCGCGGGAGAGTGCGCTTGCATTGCCAGAGGATCCTTTTGAGGCACAGAACGAGGTGCTGGGGGATTATTTGGATCAGGATAGCAAGGTGTTCGTTCCTGTTGACTTTACGGAAGAGGTTCGGTTTGAGCCTCCCTTTGAGACGGAGGAAGAAGCGGATCTGATCCTTCGGGAGAGCGTCATCACTTTTACAGCGCGTGATGACAATCCTGTCTGGTTGTATTTTGCATATGAGGCACCGAAGGCAATCGAACGGGAAGACGAGGAGCGTATCCCGTATTACATCGGAAAGTTGTCCATCAATGGCGAAGGAAACGTGAAATTCATGGAAGAATACTGTCCTTTCGCCGTCTGCCTCGGCACTTTTACTCCCAGAGAGGAAGTCCGCATCGTGGCCGCCGGAACCAAGGAGTTCGGGGATGCGATGGTAGTGTCCTTCGACCGGGAGGCGTATTCGGCAGCCATCTCCAGGCTGCAACAGGCGCAGTTCTCCCCGGACGTGATCGAGGGTGGGCATTATGCCGGAAATGTGACCATGCCGGAGGATTCTGACCTGCTTGTCACTTTGCCCTATGAAGATGACTTCCGCATTACCGTGGACGGGTCCGAAGTCAGTTACGGCAGCTACCGCGATGCGCTGCTCCTGATCCCGGTACCTGCAGGAGACCACCGGGTGGAGATCACTTATGTGCCGCCGGGCGTGAAGGCAGGGACTGTCATTTCCGTGATGTGCCTTATCATCGCAGCTATGTGGCTTTCATTTTTTGGCAGGGTAGGTGTGAAACGTAAGGAGCGGATTGAGGCCTGATCTGAATATGGCTGAATAAATAAATGTTTATCCCTTTTCCTGTGAATATGTGTCGAATCGAAATGGTGAACATTGGGATATAACAAGGATCCCCGGGATATTTGTTTTGGGCACTTTGTACTGTGGTATTTTAAAAATTCGTATGCTATAATATTCTCTGTTGTAATCTGCTGTTTGGATTGCGACATGGGATCCCCCGAGGGGAGCCCATTTTTGGGGAATGAGACGAAGCATGTATAATCCGGATTTCTTGTTGTGCGCGTTCCTGGTCTACCTGGTCGCCATCATCTGTGTCCTGTCCAAAAAGGGAACCGGCGCAC
>JAILAF010000105.1 GCA_024681775.1 Lachnospiraceae bacterium | reverse complement strand
TGGCATGGTGCATCCTCTCCGTAAATGAAGCCATCTGGCCCCTGTGGTTCCTGGTGATGTTCGGTGCGCTTTTCCTGCAGCCCGCATCCCGGGAGGACAATGAGGAGCTCCTTCGGGGGCTGACAGATGGTATCCTCCTGGGCTTTTTCTGGGTCCAGGGCAGGGCGCTTCTCTACCGCCCCTATGACACGCCCCGGTATCACGGGTATTTCTACAACAGCAACAGCAATGCCATGTTTTATTACCTGACCTACGCCGTAGTGCTGGCCAGGCTTTCGGACCTGCGCAGGAGAGACGCTGCGATGAAAGGGCGGAGGGCAGGCTTGCTGCTCTTTTCGTTGCTGGCAGCAGTGCTCTGTGACCTGGTATTCTTCAGCCTGGGCCGCAGTACCATGCTGACCTTCTTTGTGACCACCCTGATCTGGCTACTTTGTGAGGAACGTTTCTTTGCAGACCGGAAATTCTTTTTCGGTTTTCTGCGGAAGGGGCTGGCGCTGGTTCTGGCAGCAGCGGTCTGCTTTCTGCCGGTCTACGGAGCCATCCGTTACGTGCCGGCGCTGCGTCATCATCCCATCTGGTTCTGGGACGAGTACGATGAGCAAAACAGCTGGCGTTCCTTTGACGGGATCGACTCCGGCCGCTTTGTTTCCCTATCCGAATTCATGGATGCCTTCCTGGGGCGTATGCGCTCCGAGGATACGGAGAATTCGCTGAAGGAATATACATCGCAACTGCCCGGTGCATCCGCGGTGGGAGAGTGGAGAAGCGCAGGAACAGGTGATCCGCCGGTGCCCCTTTTGCAAAACAAGACGGCCTCTCTGTCCGGACGCATCCCGACGATGTCACTGACATCCGTATCCACTGCCTCTGCTGCCGCGTTGCCTTCCCGGACGGAGGAAAGCGACGGTAGGGTGCTGGCTTATGCGGATGGAATCACCCCCGGAAGGGATGCAGAGCACCCTTTATATCTGACACTTCCGTCATTTCCCGGAGAACGGATCCTGGGGATCCGGGCTGCCATCTATGGCTATGTGATCTCTGAACTGAACCTCTTCGGACATGTGCCTGCCTACTCGGATGTGTGGCTCTTTGCGGGATTTCACCTGCTCCACGCCCACAATGGTTTTTTGCAGATGGCATACAATTTCGGCATTCCCGCAGGCCTCCTGCTCCTTTTGCTGAATCTGTGGGTGATCATCCGGGTTCTTCGGCGGCTTCTGCGAAAGGAGGGCGGCTGGCAGGACATCTTTGTCCTGACGGTGCAGCTGGGCTTTTTCCTCCAGAGCCTGACGGAAAATCCCCTCTTCCTGGGGCGGAGCCTGCTGCTCTTTTTCTTCCTGACCCTCTTGACGGAGATTCGGGAGAGAAAGCCTTCGGAGGAATGTTCTGCGGAGTGACGGATCGGGTGACAGGAACGAAAAAGAGCCCGTGAAATGGGTTATTGAGATGCACAGTAGTTGGCATTTGTTGAAGGGTTTGTTTTGTATGAGAAAAGGGGAAAATATGAAAGGAATGAAAGCAAGACGTAGCAGCTTGGCAGTGGTGCTGACCATGGCCATGGTCGTGGGCATGCTGACGGGGTTGGGGAGCCCCATGAAAGCAGAAGCCGTGGCTTCAAACACGCTTGAAGGCGCCGGCACCAGAGGCATCCCGTATGAGGCAGATACCTGGGCAAAGCTCCAGGAGGCCTTTGACCTGGGTGGTTTTGTGCAGCTCACAGCAGATGTGACCTGCTCCAATGCAAATGGAGAGTGCGGCCTCGTGATCCCGGATGGCAGTGCTGTGACCCTGGACCTGAACGGCCATGTGATCGACAGAGCTCTGACGGATGCGGAAGATGACGGATATGTCATTTTGATCGAGCAGGGTGCCACTCTGGATCTGGAGGATGGTAACTCTACGGCACCCCATACTCCTGCCATTACTTACACGAAGCCGGATGGCACCACTCAATCGGATTCTGTACCGGGAGGAATCATCACCGGGGGATATACAAGCGGATATGGTGGAGGTGTCTGCGATTTGGGCACCTTCCGAATGCTTGGCGGAACTATTTGTGGAAACAGAGGAAACAATAATAGTCACGGTGGAGGAGTGTCGGTAGGAAAATTTGATGAAACTATCTATGCAACCATAGTTTCTGATGCACCGTTTGTTATGAGTGGCGGCTTGATCGCCGGAAATGAAGCGTATCTTGGAGGTGGCTTATTCTTAGAATATGACTGCGGAGCAGAATTAAATGATGGAGAGATCCTTGAGAACAGAGCGGTGTTTGGCGGAGGGGTCGAGTTTAAAGGTGACTCACAGTTTATTATGAACGGGGGATCGATCCGTAAAAACGAAGCAAAGCCTCTGTTTGGCGGATCCCCCCAATGTTCAGGAGGAGGTATAGACAGTGGTAACTCTTTTGGAGAAATCCACATTCATGGTGGCAGGATAGAAGAGAACGTTTCTACGGTCAGTGGAGGCGGTGTTGAAGCGGTTATGTCATTGTCCATGACCGGTGGCGTGATCAGGAACAACACCGCTCCGCAGGGAGCTAATGTTTTGGCTTTTGGAGGGGAGTTTTCCTGGAACAGCGGAACAATTATTTATGGCGGGAATGATAGTTCTCATAATGCCGGACTCACGATGGCAGACTTGGGGATTGAAAGTGATACTTCTTTTCCCGGAACCCTTCCCGGTGCCATCCCCGTATCCTCCTACATCTCTTCCGAGCCCGGCACCCATGTTCTGGGGGCGAATGATACGGACCTTCACTGCTATCAGCTCACCGCTGATCTTACTCTGACGGATGTGCTGCAGATCAACGGTAATGTGAATCTGGACCTGAACGGGCATGTTCTTTACGGTGCATCTGCCCATGAAACCATCCGTGTAAACGTTGGTGCAGTATTCAAGATTTACGACAGTGATCCCGATGCAACCCACAGTCCTGCAGTCACCTATACCAAGCCCATTTCCGGTGCTACTGTCACCGTGAAAGGGGGCATGATTACGCATCCGAACAATTACAGAGGCAGAGGTATCTATTCCCAAAATGCTGATTTGGAAATCTATGGCGGATCGATTTGTAAGAATTACGTATATTCTTCTAGGTTGTTTGCCACTGGTGGGGGTATCCTGTTTGATGTTGGCAATGGCACTGACCATACATTGCTTTTAGGAAGCGGGAGCACAATCTGCGGAAATGTCTGTCAGTATGCAGGAGATGTTACCGATAGTTCTAATGGTGGCGGAATCACATTTGCAGGAACGGATTTGATTATGAGAGGCGGAAGCACCATAACAGATAACCTTGTGGAGTCCGATTTTAATTCCATGGGGGGTGGGGTGAATGTCGGTGCTGGTAGTAACCTGAAAATGGAGAATGGAAGCCGAATCACCGGTAATCTTTGCGTCGGGGGAAGCAAAGTCATGGGTGGAGGGGTGTATTTTTTCAGTTCTGCAAATCTTTTTGAAGGCGGAATCATCAATGCGAATGAATGCAGATGCAATAATGTTTCGGGAGAAGACCCGAGAGCTGTAGGTGGAGGTATCTATTTTAAGCCATCGAGTAGTAATAGTGCGCTGGATATTGGGGCCAATGCCTTGATTTCAGGTAACAAAATCACTGCGGATGGTGATGGCGTAAAGTCCCTGGGAGCCGGAATATACTGTTTGTATGACGGAAGTGTTCGATTGAACGGTGGCGCTATTGTGCAAAATGAAGCAAGTGCAACGGGTACAGGCTGTATTGCGAATGGTGGAGGAATCTACCTGGATAGCCAACATTATGATCCCGATTTTTCCGTATCCGGTAGCGCCCTGATTAGTGGAAACACGGTGTCAACCCCTGCTTCCGCAAGCCCTGTGACGGAGAATGTTTATCTTCCTACCGGAAAAATCGTCACTATCGCAGATGACCTGACGGAATTTGCCAAAATTGGAGTTACATCCCAGTCCCTTCCGACTACGGCGGATGCATCTGTGGCATTAACCTCCGGCCTTTCCGGAAAAGGGAGCGCGACTGCATTTGTCAGCGATGACAGAGACTATGTATTCTATGAGGACGCTGACGGGGAAGCAGCTCTTTGGACGGCACCTCATGTAACATCTCAGCCCGGAGACCTGAACCTGACTTACGGATTTACTTCCGGAAATACATTGTCTGCGGACGCTGTAGCAGGACCCGATTACACTTTGACCTATCAGTGGTACTCCTGTGAGGATACAAACGGGACGAATCCACAGGCCATCACCGGAGCAACCGGCGCGGAATATGACATCCCTGTCGGTACCGATACCGGAACTTATTACTATTTCTGCAGGATGACGGCTACGGCATCGGACTCCTATACCTTGAGCGCTGGTTCTGATGTTGCAACGGTCACGGTCGGCAGACCCACCTACGCTGTCACAGTAGTAAATGGTGATGGTGACGGGAACTTCGCAGAGGGCGCCCGGGTGACCATCACTGCGGATGCTCCCGCGGAAGGAAAAGTCTTTGACCGCTGGACCACTCAGGATCCCATCACTTTTGCAAATAGTAGCGCTTCTACTACCGCCTTTACCATGATCGGAAGAGCGGTTACCGTCACGGCTACCTACAAGGATGCGCCGTCGGACGAACCGGATGAACCTGATGATGGGCCGGACGACGAGCCGGATGAACCCGACGACGAACCGGACGATGAGCCCGATGACGATATCATTCCTCCCGCACCGAAGGAGACGGTCCTGCGTGACCTTTACCGTCTGATCCTGGATCGTGAGCCCGATGAAGAGGGGCTGCAGACCTGGTTGGAGGTTTATGACGATCATTCCGTCAGCTTTGCAAATATCATCCGCGGCTTCCTCATGAGTGAGGAATTTGCCAATCGGAACCTCTCCTACGAGGAGATCGTGGCAATCCTCTACCAGGCGGTTCTGGGCAGAACCGGAAGTGCTGAAGAGATCGCAGCATGGGCAGAGCGTGTGGAGCTTGAAGGTATTCCTTTGGATCAGCTTCTGGCAGGCTTCTTCATCAGCCCCGAAGGAGAGGAACATTTTGACGACCTGGGTCTGGACGCAGGCGGCATCTATCCCGACGGCTCCGTGCTGCCGGAAGGCCTGCGGAAATATGTGGCAGCCATGTATCTGACCGCCCTGGGAAGAGAGCCCGAGGAAGGCGGATTCTACGGCTGGGCGGAGATGATCTGGTTTGGTATCCCGGATGAGAACGGCACGCCCGATCCCGAGAACAAGCTGGATCCCCATGACCTGCCCGTGCACTTCTTCTTCTCGCCCGAGTATGTGAACCGCGACAGATCCGACACGGAATTCATCACCGACCTCTACCGTGCGGTTCTGGGCCGTGAGCCGGAAGCAGAGGGCCTTGCAAGCTGGCTGGAGACCTTAAGCACCTCCACTCGTATGGAAGTCCTGCAGGCATTTACCGCTTCCGAGGAGTTTGCAAATCTTCTGGACAGTTTTGGACTATAATCTACGCAAACGAGAGACATTATGAAAAAATCAGCTTTACCTGAGAACAAGAAAATCAACCTGCAAGCACCGAAGCTGACGTGCCCCGCACCTGACGCCATCGTCGGCGGTGTCGTGCTTTTTTTCTGCACGTTCTTTTTCTGTTTCCACAGGGACTTTTACCTGACCCTGAACCAGTCTCTGGATTTCCTGGACTCCTTCTTCAGCGGGGACGTGCTGCATTACTATACCTACATCCGGGACAGGGCGCTGGCAAACCTGTACCCTGAGTGGGGTGCCAGCCTGCTGGCAGGGGCCAATTATTCGATCTTTAATTACGCGGTGCTGGGGACCTGGTGTCTGCCGGTGTACCTGCTTTACCGCGGGATCCTGAACGTGGCCGTTCCCTTTGCGGCAGCGCAGTTCTGGGCGAAGCTGGGATTTTTCCTGCTGTATCTGTGGATGGGGAAACTGCTTTCTCAGATCCTGGAAGCGGCGGATCCGGGCCGTGAGCAAGGGGAGGATAAGAACGGCTCTGCCAAAACAGCCACTGCCTTCTCCCGGAGCCGTGTGGGGGTGTATTTTCTCTTATCCCCCATCCTGCTTTTTTCCTCGGCCATGATCTCTCATCTGGATCTGTTCTCGGTGGTGCTGCTCCTTCTGGGCATCCGGGCGCTGTTTCGGAAGAAAT
>JAILAF010000101.1 GCA_024681775.1 Lachnospiraceae bacterium | reverse complement strand
CTCCGTCCAGAAGGTCACCGGCACCGCCCAGAAGGGCATCCGAGCCGTCCTGGAGCTTGTTCATGTCCTCCTCCAGAGAATCGAGGCCTTCGGTATCCGAGACATCGCCCATTCCCAGGACATCCGTCACGTCGCTGCTGAGGACGGTGAGGGCCATGGTCAGTTCAAAATCGGTGGTATCCGCAGAGATCTCCAGGGTATCGGGGATCTGATAGAGATCGCCGAGTCCTAAATCTGCCAGTTTGTTCTCATCCAGGGCCAGACTCTCCCGCAATCCCGGGAAGGCCATGCCCATAACCACATACTTGCTGCCGTCGTTTATGACATTTCCGCTGGTGACCTCCACATTGGAGAAGTTCTCCCCCTCCAGGATCAGTCCGGTGAGTGCACCGAAGGGCGTGTAGATCACGGCATCCTCATCGCCGATCCCCACGGTCTGTTTCTCGGTATTTTCATACTCGTAGCGGATGGTCACATGACCGGCCTTGCCTGCCAGATCCGCGGGAGCGATCTCCTTTCCGTCCAGGAAATACTTGACGGTGATCCTGACGGGGAGCTCCTTTTCGGTGGTTCCGCGATAGTAGATATCGTTTCCTCCGGCGTTCCAGACCATGGAATTACCAGTGCCGGTATAGGTTTCATCCCCCTTTACATTCTCAATGCTTTGCAGATCGGAGGCATCCTGCAGCTTGTCCGCGCCTTCCGGATTTTTCAGCCAGTTGCTGACGATGATCTGCTGCGCTGCGCCATCCGCGCCCGCTACCACATATACGGTCTCTTCTTTTTGCTTACCCGTAGAGGTCTGTCCCACCAGGGCTTCCTCCAGGTTTTCCTCCAGGTTTTCCTCCAGGTCTTCCTCTTCGATCACATTCGGATTCGTGTACTCTTCCGCACTGACATGTCCGATGGATTCCAGACCGCATCCGGTCACGGAAACGGTCATCATGATACTGAGTCCCAGTGCCATCCATTTCTTTACGTTTCTCATAATCTTGCTCCTTTTTGGCAATCAGTCTCCCGGATCGGGAGCACATCAAGCTCCCGTCCGCAACAAACGGTTCAGTGTCCGAATCTCTCCCGCAGCCCTGCATGTGCTTTGCGGGCAGATCCTGCGTGGGGCATCCCCAGGGTGGTCCTGCAGATGAGGCCGTCCAGGCACATGTACATGCTGGGCAGCACAAGGATGACCACGATCATGCTGACGATAGCGCCTCTGGCCATGAGGTTGCAGAGGGCTCCGATCATGTCGATGCTGGAGATGAGCCCTACGCCGAAGGTGGCGGCGAAGAAGCTCAAGGCGCTGACAATGACGGATTTCATACCGGTCTTCAGCGAGATGCGGGTTGCTTCCGCCTTATCACAGCCCCCTTCGCGCTCCTTGCAGTATCTGGTGGTCATCAGGATAGCGTAATCCACGGTGGAGCCCAGCTGGATAGTACCGATGACCACGGAAGCGATGAAGGGAATGGTGGTTCCGGTGTAGGTGGTAAGTCCCATATTGATGAAGATGGCGAACTCAATCACGCTCACCAGGATCACCGGCAGGGACAGGCTCCGCAACACGAAAAAGATGATGAAAAATACCGCGCCGATGGAGATCCAGCTCACCACTTTAAAGTCCTTGTCGGTGATGGTGATGAGGTCTTTGGTACAAGGCGCTTCGCCCACCACCATGCCGGAAGGATCGTAGGACTTGACGATGGTATTTACCCGGGCGATCTGGGCGTTGACTTCATCCGTGGCGACTTTGTATTCCGAGCTCACCAGCATCATCTTGTGCCTGTCGCTCTCCAGGTCCGCCAGGAGCTCTTCCGGGATCATCTCCTTCGGGAAGAGCGGACCGACGAGACTGTCGGTTCCCAGGACAGAGGTGATACCGTCCACCTCCTTCAGTTCCCGGATCATCTTCCGGGTGTCTACTTCCGAAAGGTCCTTGTCCAAAAGCAGCACGTAGGTGGAGTTCATATCGGACACCGCATCCTGCTTTGCGATGGCCTGTACGCTGGGCAGGTACTCCGGAAGGGTATCGCCCAGATTATAATAGACGGATGTGTTGCGGTAGCCGTAGATGGCAGGCACCAGCAGCACCAGGAACAATGCACCCAGCAGCAGGTGGTGTTTTACGATCCACTCGGGGATCTTGTCAAACTCCCGCATCAGAGGCTTGTGATTGGTCTTTTCCAATACCTTGTCGAAGATCAGGATCATGGAAGGCAGGATGGTGATGCAGGCGATGACGCCGATGACCACACCCTTTGCC
>JAILAF010000035.1 GCA_024681775.1 Lachnospiraceae bacterium | reverse complement strand
GATCCCAGCGTCTGCTCGGATTTTTACCAGATCATCACCTCCAACCACGTACCGGTGGAGAAGATCCGCATCGAGATCACCGAGAGCGCCATCTTCGAGGATTTGGAGACGGTAAACGACAATATTCGCAGGCTCCAGGAGAACGGCATCTGCCTGCTGCTGGATGACTTCGGAACGGGTTATTCCAATTTCGAGCGTCTCTCCAGCGTGAACTTCCACACCATCAAGTTCGACAAGATCGTGCTCTACAAGGCGATGGAGAACCGGAAGCTGGACGAGCTCATGACCTCCATGGTCCAGATGCTGAAGAAGGACGATGTCAACATGCTGGTGGAGGGCGTAGAGACAGAGGAGCAGAGCCGGTACAGTATCGACAGAGGCTTCTCCTACATCCAGGGCTTCCAGTACGCAAAGCCCGGCCCCATCGAGTGCCTGAAGGATTATTTCCACAGCAACGAACAGTAAAAAGAACTCCCAGACCGGAAATCGGTTTGGGAGTTTGTTTGTTTGCCATATTCGATTGTCGGTTTGTCTCTGCCGGGGGAATGATTAATTCCCGGATGCATCTCCTGCGGATACGTCCGCGCCGGATACATCGCCGCCGGATACGTCGCCGTCCGTTTCGTCTGCGGGAGTCTCGGTGGTGGGGAGCTCTGCCTCATCGGCATCTTTCCCGGTCTCGTCCGCGGGAGCTGCGTCAGCGGCATCCGCCGAAGCGATATCCTCTGCCTTGTCCTCCGCTTCTGCCTTGTCCTCTGCCTTGTCCTCCGCATCGGGAGCGGTGGGGAAGTCCGTGACGGTGGTCTCGGAGCCGCCAATGGGAGTGCCTTCCAGAACGGCAGGTTCCTCGGTTACTGCACTGCCTGCGTCACCGGACTTGGCACAGCCGCCCAGGACGATGGCAGTGATGCCGGCGCACATGAGTACGACGGCAAGTGCGATCATAATTGTCGATTTTTTCATAATATCCTCCTTTGCCTGCCTTCAGGCAGGCACGCGAGGAGAAATCTGCGCATGCAGTTTCTCCGAAGCATCAGCGCAGTCCATGCCGGCAGGCATGACTGCTGTTCAAAAGGGATGCATCGGCATCTCTTTTGAACGAATCCTCCTTTGCCTGCCTTCAGGCAGGCACGCGAGGAGAAATCTGCGCATGCAGTTTCTCCGAAGCATCAGCGCAGTCCATGCCGGCAGGCATGACTGCTGTTCAAAAGGGATGCAACGACACTGATTATAACTCCTCAAAAAGAAAAATGCAAAATCCCCTCAGGGAAGGTATGCATTGTAGATCCGCACGTGGTCGTAAATGCATTTCCAGGCGCCGTTCGCTTTGCCGGTGACGCAGACATAGTGCTTGCCTTCATTTGACTTGCAATAGCTGACGGCACAGTTCAGGGACTGGTTGACGAAGCCTGTCTTGGCACAGACCACCTCCCCCTTGTCGAAATGATCCTCGATCCTGCGCAGAAAGAGGTTGGAAAGGGTCAGCCCGTCGGGATGCTCCGCCGTGGGGAGTGTGGTATGGATGTGGGCGGAGAGGGCATCGTAAGCGGTGCCGTTCTCAATGGCGGCCTTCATGAGCATGGCCATCTCCGTGGGGGTGGTGTAGGTGTCCTCGGAAAAGAGCCCGATAGGATTGTCAAAATGGGTATTGGACAGCCCCAGGTCCGAAACCTTTTTGTTCATCAGATCCACGAAATCCGCGGTGTTCCCGCAGCATACCTGGCACAGTCCCAGCACCGCATCCGCGCCGGAAGGGAGGATGGCGCCGTAGAAGAGGTCGGGGACGGGGATCTTTTCTCCCACATCCCAGCAGACCGCGCTGCAGTCGTTGGAATAGCAGTAGTTGGTGATATCCCGGGTCATGGCAAAGCGGTCCGTCAGGGAAGGAACATGTTCCGCTGCCACCAGGACGGTGAGGACCTTGGTCATGGAAGCGGGATACATTTTCTCTTTGGCCCTGCGCTGCGCCACCACTTCGCCGGTGTCCAGATCGATGAGGACAGCGTATTCACTCAGGACCTCTTCATCTACGATATCTTTGGTGGAAGATGTGAAGGAAGGGCTGTAGCCGGAAAAGAGGACACCCTCCAGAGGAGAGGTGGCCAGCATGGGCGGTACGTCGATCTCCTCGTAGGGGTCCGCCTCCGGGATCTCGGGATCCGGGGTATCATTTCCGGAGACGCTGTCGTCGTTGCCGGAAACGGTGGGAACCTTGTCCGTGTCGCTGCCGGAAGGGGTACCGCCGGGTCCTTCGCCGGAAGGGGTCGTATCTGCAGGTTCCGTGTCTGCGGGGAGGCTGCTTTCCATAGCGCTGCGCTCTGCCGTATCCGCAGGGTCCTGTGCCTCTGCCGGGTCCTCCGGGAGCACGGGATCGGACGCGGCTTCCGCGGTCCTATCCGTTTCGGATGCGGTCTCAGAGTCCGGGATGGGCTCCCCGGCGGGAAGCTCCGTCATGGCCACTGCCGTGAGCGGGTCATCCGCGTCCGGCGCCGCTGCGGGTCTGCCCTGCAGGAGGTACACTGTCAGCCAGATCCCGCAGCCCAGCACCGCTGCAACGGGCAGGGCCCAGAGCAGCAGGACGGGAAAGGATCTGTGAAGGCTGCCTGCGGGGGCAGATACTTTGTCCAGGTCTATTTCTTCCAGGTGCAGTGCGGACAGTCCCGGATCCGTTCCGGCGCCGCTTTCCCTGTGGTGATGATCGTTTGCGTGACTGTTCATGAAGCGTCTCCTGTGTTCGTAGTCTGTACCATCATACTATCATAAAAAGAAAATGAAAAGATGGGCGCTCAATGGACTTTTTGGAAGTGATTCGCTATAATAAGATCGCGGGTAGTGTAGAAAATCGAGTATTGGGTACGATATGGTAGAATGCTTGATCGGAACGGTCACAACGGACCGACAATTGAATATCCTTTCCATCGATGACAGCCTCCGCCGCATGCTCTCCGCCGAGGAGGGCGACTCTCTCGGCGATTTTGTCGAGTTCCGGCAGGTGGAATACTTTGCCCAGGTCTGCGGGGATATTGCGCCCGGAGACCATACGATGGTGTGCGTCAGTCTCCTTCTTCCGGAGGGAGGCTCCATCTGGACCGTCGCCGTGGTCTACGGCTGCGAGACGGAGACGGAGCAGATCTGCCGCATTTTTTTCCAGGACATCCAATCCATGGAGCAGCGGGCGCTGGACGCCTCTCTGGATCCGGGTACCGGCGTTCTGAACAAGAAGGCCATCACGGATTACGCCAGACAGCGGATGGAAGAGCATCCCGATGCCCTTACCTATCTGTGCATCGTGGATATCGATAATTTCAAACTGATGAATGACACCCACGGACATCAGTTCGGGGACAAGGTCCTCCTGAAGGTGGTGGACGTGATCCGCAATGCCGTGGGGGACAAGGGCGCCGTGGGCCGCATCGGGGGCGATGAGTTCCTGGTCATCACGGACAAGGTCCACAATAAAGAAGAGCTGCGGACGGTTTTGCGGGATATCCGCACCGGTGTGGAGAACGCGTACAAGGCGCAGCTTCCCGACGATTACCCCACCGTCTCCATCGGCTGTGTGCTGTTCCCAATGCAGGTAAAGACCTACGAGGACGCTTTTTACGTGGCGGACCGCATGCTGTACAGGGCCAAGGAGAAGGGTCGGAACCGCTATATCATCTATGTGCCGGAGATCCACGGGGACGTGCTACACTGCCAGGAGATTCCGGACATCACCAGCCGCTCCTCGGTGAAGATCGACCGGACCTCATTGCTGTTCCGGCTGCTGGAGGATTTCCTCTGCGACGGCAACATGACCTTCCAGAATGCACTGGTGAACATCGCCGCCTGCTACGGACTGGACGGGGTCTATATGTACGGTGACCGCCTGGACGAGTCCATGCACGGCTTTACCGGCAGGATAAACCCGCAGACGGGGCTCATGGAAGGCACGGACGATGTGATGGAATTCCCCATCGCCGAGAGCAATGAGATCGTTCTGCGCCGCAACAATCACGGCGTCAGTGTGATCGACAACGTGCAGGCACTGAAGGATGAGGATCCGAACGCTTATGTTTTTCTCCATGAGCACGGGATCCACAATATCATCGTATACAAGATGCAGGACAATGATAAGGGATACGTGGTCTTTTTAAAGACCGACGGTATGGCGCGGAAGTTTGCGGCATCCGATGTCTCCGATCTGACCCTCATCGGCAAGATCATTGATATCACCCTCAAGAGAAGATAGAGCCCCGCAGGGCATTTGCGGCTAATACGACAGCAGTGATGTGACGCGGTTCCGGTGATCGTGCGGATCGCACACACCGTCTCGCGCAGAACGCGGGACAAGGAGGTAAGCTATGCTAGGAACTCTGATCCCACTTTTTGATTCCTCCATGGAGGTGAAGGCCTATTCCATCTTTTCCCAGAAGGAAAATATGATGAAGAACCCCAGCCTGCTCGGAACCGGGTCCTTGAGCGGTATCGGGCAGATCTCCGGCCTGGATATCCTCTCCAGCATGGGAATGAAGACCCTCTCCAACGACAAGACGGTGTTTGTGGAGGTCAACAATATTTCCGTCTTTACCGAGATCGAGCTGATGGTCGAAGAGCCCCACAGCAATGTGGTGCTTCTGATGGATAACGGCGTGAATCCCAGCGAGACCTACGTACAGCGCCTGAAGGAGCTGAAGGATGCGGGCTTCGGTCTGGCCATCCGCAAGCTGCAGGTGAAGGAATTCGAACAGTACAGACCGATCCTTGCCTTGATGGATTATGTGCTGCTGAATCATAAAAAGATCGACATCGAGAAGGCAAAGATCTACTTCACGAAGGTGTATCCTCACATTAAGCTGGTGGCCGTCAATGTGGACACCCAGGAGGACTACGAGCTGCTGACCTACCAGGGCGGATATGACCTCTATGAGGGACGGTTCTTCCGCATCCCCAAGGCGGCGGGCGACGCCGAGCTTTCTCCTCTGAAAGCGAATTACATCGAGCTGCTGAATGTGGTGAACGGACCGGACTTCGACCTGACCAAGGCCGCAGGGGTCATCGAGCACGATACGGCGCTGGTCATCTCCCTGCTGGAGATGGTGAACCGCATGGCGGTGAACTCAGGTATCAACACGGTGCGCCACGCGGCGGCCATGCTGGGACAGAAGGAGCTGAAGCGCTGGATCAATACCGCAGTTACCAGGGAGCTCTGCTCCGAGAAGCCCAACGAGATCACCAGAATGTCTCTGCTGCGAGGCCGCTTTATGGAGCGCCTGGCAGAGCCCTTCGGACTGGGGGCCCAGTCGGGGGAGCTGTTCCTGATGGGTATGTTCTCCGTGCTGGATGTGATGCTGGATATGCCCATGGAAGAGGCGCTGCAGCGCGTGAGAGTCTCCGCCCATATCGAGGAAGGACTCTTGAAGCATACGGGTCCCTTCGATCCTGTGTATGAATTTATGCTGGCTTACGAGGATGCCAACTGGACCGAGGTTTCCAGGATCCTGCTCCTGGACAAGATCGACGAAGGGCCGGTTTATACCGC
>JAILAF010000029.1 GCA_024681775.1 Lachnospiraceae bacterium | reverse complement strand
ATTTCCACCAGAGAATGGTCCACCAGGATCTTCACAGAGATCTGCTCATCGCCGATGTCAACCCGGTCCGCATCTCCCCGGAATACGCTGAAAGGTCTCGCTTCTCCCTGCTTTCGCGCAGAAAAAACGCCATCCTCACGGCAGTAACGGACGATCGTTCCTTCCGTTCCCGCCTCCAGCAACAGTTCCAGCACATCTCCCTTGACCGTCAGCTCCACCGCATGTTCCAGCAGGCGCAGATCCGGCGGCATTTCAGACCCTCTTCCCTCGTATATCACCCGGGTACAATACCGCTCCAGCTCCCGGATCGGCCGGATACGCAATTCTCCCTGTTTTACGGAAAGTTCCACCGGCATTCCGCCGTTATGTGCCCATCCGCTTCGGAATTCTTCCTCCGGGGCGCGCCTTCCCTGGGCGATCGTAAACAGAATGCTCCGTTTATCTTCCGTCACCAGTCCGCTGGGTCCTGTAAACACGCATCCGCCCAGATCGAGAAAACCGGGAAGTTCCCTGCGTCTTATGAATTTGCAGGTTTTCTCATCAAAATCCCCAAGAAAATATGCGGTTTCCACTCTTCCTGTTTCCACCTGACAGGTGCACAGCAGCAGAATATCGCACTGTTTTACCCCCGTTTCATCCGATAAAGGCAGTAGCACCGGCAACTCCCACACATGGCCCACTTCCGGACACTTTTCATAGGAGTAGTCCACCAGAAGCCCCTGATATTCCATGGTGCGGATGTCATTTCCCGCAAAAACGCAGGCATTTCCGCCGCCGTTTTGCCGGTCGCCGCATCCCACCAGCATGTAGTACCTTCCGTTTCGGATAAAGACAAAGGGATCCCGGAATTCCCCGAGGAAGCCCACATCTTCCGGCTGTCTCTGAAGAACGCCCATCTTTTTCCAGTGCAGCAGCCCTTTTTCCTGCAGGTCCGCAGGCATTGCCAGCGCCACGCTCTGGTTGGGGAGGAGTCCGTTGTTTCCTGCGGTATAAAATAAAAGCGGGATACCCTCCCTGCTGATGCAGGCACTTCCCGACCAGATGCCGTCCGGGTCGATGGGATTTTCCCGTTCCGAATCCGGATTAAGGGCAATCCCAGCATACTGCCAGTCCACCATATCCCGGGAGATCAGATGTCCCCAGCAGATATTGTCCCAGATCGGACCGTGGGGATTGGCCTGATAAAAAATGTGGTACAGGCCGTCGAAACAGAACGGCGCATGAGGCTCGTTCATCCACTTGGCCGGCGGACAGAGGTGAAAGGCGGTATGATAAGGGTCTTTTGAAAGATCCACGCCTTCGTAGAGATCTACCCTGTCGATCCCGATTTTTCCCGTGATCCCATCCGCCTCTTTGATATCGCCGATCCGGCGATCCGCGGCAAGTTCCAACCGCTGCGCCTGCTGCCGGATCACCTCATCGTAGGGAACATACTGCTCCTCGAAAACCGGATCTGACAATTCTCCATGGAAAAAACCCTTCCGGGGATCTGATCCCGGATCCTCCCTTCTTCCAAGCACACAGGTTTCCTCCGGATAAAACCGGCCATGCCTTGCAAACTGTTTGCGCATGGACAATTTGCCGTTGATCACCAGATCACACCACCCTGCATCCCCCCAGAAACCAATGCTCACCTGATTTTCCCTCTGATACAGAAGATGCTCCCGGAGGCTCTCCAGTTCCAGGATGCCGTCTCCCAGCCCCACACGCACCAGGATGCGACCTCCCTTTCCGACCATCACCTCCATGCCCTTCCTCTTTTCTCCGGAAAATCCCGACAAAACGCCGCTGTAGCAACTTTCATAGGTATAGGGCGTCAAGAGAAAGGACAATGTAAAATTGTCCACGGGAGCTGTTCCAAAGCAAGCTTGCCGACTTGTGGAGAACCCATCATATTTCATGGTTTCTATCCTCTTCTTTCCGATTTTTTCTTCCACTGCTCGGAAGGCCGTCGCTGCCCAGGCCTATCCGCACACGATCTTCTCCACTTCTTCCCGCTCCGGCATCACACTGAGCGCCCCTTTGCGGGACGTGATGATCGAGGCTGCCGCACCGGCAAAGCGCAGCATCCGGCGCAGCTTTTCCTCAGCCGGATTCTCCAGCCCATATTGCAGGGCAAAGTGGAAGAAGCAGGCGCCGAAGGTATCCCCCGCGCCGGTAGTATCGATGGTATCCTCCCGCAAAAAAGCGGGCTCCGACACGGTGATATCCCGGCCGGCAGGGCTCTTCCAGTAGGCACTGCTGCCATCCCCTCCCCTGGAGAGCGCCATCAGACGGATCGCAGGGAACTCCCGGCGCAGCTTCGCCGCAGCCTGCTCAAGATCTGTTTCACCGGTGTACCAGAGGATCTCATTGTCGGAGATCTTCAGGATATCGCAGCGTTCCATACCATAGGCAAAGGCCTTCCGGGCATCCTCTTCCCGCTGCCACAGGTTCAGGCGCAGGTTGGGGTCAAAGGAGATCGTCACCCCGCTTTCCCTCGCCGTCTCCACCGCCAGACGGGTCGCCTGTTCCGCCCGGTAATGCGTCATGGACAAGGTCCCGAAGTGAAACAGATCCGCTTCCCGGATGAGCTGCAAAGGGATATCTCCCGCATCCAGGCAGGTATCCGCCTGTTCGTTGCGATAAAAACCGAATTCCCGCTCGCCGTCCGGATGATTGTGCACAAAGGCAAGCGTGGTGTGCACCACAGGGTCAAAGACCAGATGCTCCGTTCCGATTCCCAGCCGGCCCAGACGTTCCGCCAGGAAATGCCCGAAAAAGTCATCTCCCACCTTGCCCACAAAGTGCACGTCATCTCCTAATTTTTTCATCATAGACAAAACATTGCAGGGAGCCCCGCCCGGATTGGCTTCCAGTACGGGATTACCCTGCATGGATTGTCCGTACTCCGTAAAATCAATGAGCAGCTCTCCGAGAGCCACCACCTTTAATCTTTCATTCATACAGACTCCTATATGGCATTAT
>JAILAF010000009.1 GCA_024681775.1 Lachnospiraceae bacterium | reverse complement strand
CAGAAGCGCCTGGATGTGGTCATCGCACTGGGATCTCAGGACATCGACCAGATGAAAGAATCCCTCTCACAGAAGTTGGATGAGCTGAACCAGAAGGTCGATGACATCACTGACAGAACCCAGGAGAGCTGGGAGAACTGGAAGGCTGAAACCGAGCAGAAGATGAACCTTCTGAAAGACCGGTACAGGGAAGCACTGCCCACCGAAGCCATCCAGAAAATGCGGGATGAGATGACGGAGTCACAGCTGCGCTACCGGCGGATGACGGAGGAACATGACCGGATGTCCTCCGTAAAGGATTTCCTCGTGCGTTCCATGGTGCGGGGGAATCCCGGTATGACTACCTCCGAGAGATACAGGGAATTCCTGGAGGAGATCCAGAAAAAAACCGGTCAGCCCGGAAAGAAAAAATAGACATACCTGTACGATTGGTGGAGAGAATTAAGGTACATCGACGGAGATCTCTGAGCGGAACATTACAAAAAGGGGCGGCCGAAAAGCCGCCCCCGGAATGCAGGAAGAATCCCCCGGATGTCGGTATGAAACCGCTATCCGGGGGATCTTTTTTCCTGCGATAATTACTTGCCGGAATATTTCTCTTCGCAATATTTGCAGCGGTAGATCTCTTTCTCCTCATCCGCCAGCACGAAGATGTGGGGCAGCCCCTGCTCGATGGAAGTGATGCATCTGGGGTTGTGGCAGCGGATGACGTTCTTTACTTCCTTAGGAAGGGAGAGGACGCGCTTTTCCACGATCTCGCCGTTCTTGATGACATTGATGGTGATGTTGTGATCGATGAAAGCCAGGACGTCCAGGTCCAGGGTCTCGATGTCACATTCCACCTTCAGGATGTCCTTCTTTCCCATGATCTTGCTCCGGGCATTCTTGATGATGGCTACGGTGCAGTCCATTTTATCGAGCCCTAAGTGCTCGTAGATATCCATGCTCTTCCCTGCCTGGATATGGTCCAGCACGAAGCCTTCTTCAATCTTTCCTACGTTCAACATATAGAGATTCCTCCGTTATTCCGATGGTTCGTTTTGCATAGTGCTCTGCGTTGCAACGCGGCATTTTTGTCTGTCGCGAGTCCGGTGTCAGACATCGATCTCCAGCAGTGTCAGGATCAGTGCCATTCTCACATACACGCCGTACTGCGCCTGCTTGAAGTAAGCGGCTCTGGGATCCTCGTCCACCTCCACGGAGATCTCGTTGACTCTGGGAAGAGGATGGAGCACGATGAGATCCTCCTTGGCCAGGCCCAGCTTGTTTTTGTCCAGGATGTAGAAATCCTTCAGTCTGACGTAGTCTTCCTCGTTGAAGAAGCGCTCTTTCTGGACTCTGGTCATGTAGAGCATATCCAGATCCGCGATCACATCCTCCAGGCGGATGGTCTCTTCGTAGGGGATTTTTTTCTCACGGAGCATCTCCATCACGTAATCCGGCACCCGCAGCTCCTGGGGAGAGATGAAGACGAACTTGATATCGTCATAGCGGGAGAGGGCATTGATGAGGGAGTGGACGGTACGGCCGAACTTCAGGTCGCCGCAGAGGCCGATGGTGTAGCCCCCCAGGGAGCCGTGAAGGGACCGGATGGTCATCAGGTCCGTCAGGGTCTGGGTGGGGTGCTGGTGACCGCCGTCTCCGGCATTGATCACGGGGATCAGGGATCTGCTTGCCGCTACCATGGGAGCACCTTCCTTGGGATGGCGCATGGCACAGATGTCAGCGTAGCAGGAGATGACCCGGATGGTGTCCGAGACGCTTTCGCCCTTGGCAGCGGAGGAGGAGTTGGCATCGGAAAATCCGATGACTCTTCCGCCCAGTCTGGTCATGGCAGACTCGAAGGAGAGTCTGGTGCGGGTGCTGGGCTCGTAGAAGCAGGTGGCCAGGATCTTGCCCTCACAGGCGTGGGCAAAATGTGCGGGATCCGCTTCGATCCTTGCTGCCAGATCAAAGAGCTGATCCAGCTCTTCCGTGGAAAAATCCAGGGGACTCATCAAATGTCGCATAGTTCATTCCTCATTTTCTTTCTAATGATTTACCGGTTCATCAGCGGCATGGTCGGCCGGTCAGCACGTGGGATGCACAGACGGCGTGAAAAGAGCCGAAGAAAAATCTTCGGCTCCAAACATTAACGATAGGAAAGGAGATCCTCCACACTCTTACGGGGAGGAGCAACGGGGTCTTCCGCATAATAACCAATGGGGATCAGAGAAACAAGCTTCTGGCCCTCGGGAACACCGATGACCTCAGCTGCGTTATCATCATATAAACCAAGGATGACACTTCCGACACCTGCGTCATAAGCTGCCAGGACAAAAGCCTCGGAAGCAAGACCGGTATCGTAATACTGCCAACGATCCTCCAGGGGAGTGGAATAGGAACCGTCTCTCTCATAACCGCATCTGCCGGAAATGAAAGTAACGGCCACCACGGCGGAAGCACTCCTCATGATGTCGCCGTTCTTCGCCCAGATACTGGTGCACTGAGCAAGCCGCTCCTTCGCCTCACCCTCGAGAACGATGTAGCGGGTGATCTGGGTGTTCTTCCAGCTGGGAGCGTAAGCAGCAGTGGCAACGATGGATTCGATGGTCTCGTGAGAGACCTTGCGGCTCTCATCAAAGCTGCGGATACTTCTGCGGTTCTTGATACAGGAAATAACGTCCATATGCCTCCTTTCAGCAGCGACACGGCGCTGCGACGATCCGGATCCGGACCGGTGCACTCTTGTCCTACTATACCATTTCTTCCGCACTCTTTCAACGGTGACCTAAGCCCCGAAATCAGCGGTTTTCGCAAGGGAGCGGTTGAGAAATCGGCGCCTTCGGGGTATAATATTTTTCATGAAAATCATCAAAAAACTGATCCTTTTTCTGATGGTGCTCCTGATCGCGCTGTGCGCGGGAGTCCTGGTCTGCGCCATGAACCCGCAGCTGACCGAGTCTCTGGCCACCATGCTCTACGGCAACGGCACCGTGGAAGGGATCCTGACGAAACTGAACAAAGAAGAGCAGCCGAAGGAAAATGACCTCACCACCGTGGTGCTGGCGGATCTGACCTATGTTCTCACGGGGGAGGTGGATTCCGTCCCCGAGAATGTGGCGGATCTGAACGGCTATACGCCGGTCTTTGGCAGCGAGGATCTCATCGGCGAGCAGGAGGCTTCGATTTCCTTAAGCGATGTGGGAGAGGGAGACACTGGCGAGGGGCTGACTTTTGACGAGGCGCTTTATCCCTATTACGGGATGCTGGATGAGGACAGCAAGCGGATCTATAAACAGATCTATGCCAACGCCTGCAATGTGACCCCTGCCTTCACCCCCGTCACCGCCATCTCCGTGACGAAGCTGCAGGACTGCTTTGAAGCGGTGATGAACGATCATCCGGAGCTTTTTTACATGGAGTCCTCCTACACGGTAAAGTATCTGGAGGGCGGCAATATCGTGGAGGTGGATCTGCTGTATTACGATCTGGCGGAGAACCTGGAGGAGAGCAGAGCAGCCTTTGAGGAGGCAGCGGACAACATCGTCTCTGCGGCCCGCACTCTGGAGGAGCCCTATTTCCGGGAGAAGCTGGTGCATGATGCGCTGGTGAGCCTGGTGAGCTACCGGGAGTCCGCAAAATACAATCAGAGCGCCTACAGCGCCCTGGTGAACCACGAGACCGTCTGCGCGGGCTATGCCAGAGCCTTCCAGTACTGCATGCAACAGCTGGGGATCCCCACTTACTATTGCACCGGCAAGACCACAGAGAGTCATGCCTGGGACATCGTGAAGCTGGAGGGGGATTATTACAATGTGGATGTGACCTGGGACGATACGGATCCTTCCACCTATGTGTATTTTAACCGCACGGATGCGGACTATGCCGGGAACCATGTGCGGACCAGCCTCTCCGTGAATCTGCCCGCCTGCCTGGGGGCCAAATACCGCGGCCTGGAGGACGGCACGGCGGAGGTGGAGGTGGCGGATGACGGCACCATCAGACCCCAGATCGAGGATTATTCCTTTTACATCAACGACGATCCCTTTACGCCCCTGCGATATCCGGATCCCTATCCGAATGGGGACTATCAGAACATGACGGACCGGGATTCTCAGGTGGCGGATGGAACCGGCTCCGGAAACGGCAGTGGATCGGGCAGTGGCTCCGGCACCGGTAACGGCAACGGCGGAAGCGGCACCGGCAGCGGCGGCAACGGCTCCGATACCGGGAATGGTGGTTCCGGTAATAGTACCGAATCCTCCGGGCCTACGCTGGAGGAGACCTTAAGCGCTTTGGGCCTCACCGTGGACGGTGTGGAATGGACCCTGAACGAGTATTACGCGGACTGCCTGTCCAAGCTGGTGGCTGCAGGCCCCGGAGAGCAGCATTTTAACAATGTAGTGCCTGCTGCGCTGCTTTCCAGGATCGAGTCCGAGTACGGCACCGGCGCCTATGAGACGGGGTATGTAAACTCCGCCCTCACCACCCTGGGAATGGATCATTTCTCCATTCTGCTGGAGGTGCAGAACCTGGGCTCCGGTTATTACAGACTGTATCACAATGTAACGACATGGCAGGAGTAAAAAATCCTCGAACCAAACGGTTCGAGGATTTTTTTAATGCTTCTTCAGATATTCCGTTCCCACCTTTTTGATGGCGGCAAAGCTCTGCTCCGACAGATCGTGCTCCACACGGCAGGCATCTTCCTGGGCAGTCTCCGGATCCACCCCCATGGCGGTGAGGAGGGAGGTCAGGAACTTATGCCGCTCGTAGATCATCTCCGCGATCCTGCGGCCGGACTCCGTCAGGTAGATGTATCCTTCATCGGAGACCGTGATATGATCCTTTTCCCTGAGGTTGCGCATGGCAACACTGACGCTGGACTTCTTGAATCCCAACTCGTTGGCGATATCCACGGAACGCACAACAGGCTTTTTCTCCTGGATGATCAGGATCGACTCCAGATAATCCTCGGCGGAAGCCGTCTCCACATTTCCTCTCATAATTCCTCCTAAGCCCGCAAAATGCAGGCGATACAACAGTTACGGAAGTGACGGATAGTTATCTCTAACCACTATAACACACCTTAGTATTTTTTCCAACATCCCGGCTTAAAGAGGATCAGGATGGGGAAGAGCTCCAGACGTCCTGCCAGCATATCCAGCATCAGGACAAACTTGGAGAAAATGCCAAAACCGTTGTAATTGCAGGTGGGTCCCACCAGGGCCAGGCCGGGGCCGATGTTGTTCAGGGTGGCAGCCACGGCGGTGAAATTGGTGGTGAAATCGAAATTATCGATGGAGATGGCCAGGGTGGAGAGCATATACAGGATGAAATAGGCCCCCAGAAAAGCGCTGGTGCTGCGCAGGGTCTCATTTTCCAGAACATGACCGTCCATCCGCAGAACCTTGACCTGGCGGGGATGCACCATGCCGGAGAGTTCCTTCCACAGCTCCTTAAAGTAGATCAGTACCCGGGATACCTTCATGCCGCCGGCGGTGGATCCGGAGCAGGCGCCGATGAACATCAGGGCCACCAGGATGGACTTGGAGAAGGAGGGCCACAGATCAAAATCCGCTGTGGAATATCCCGTGGTGGTGATGATGGAGGACACCTGGAAAAAGGCGGCCCGGAGCCCCTCCCCGAAGGTAGGATAGTAACCGGTGATGTTCAGGGCGATGACAATGGTCGCCACTGCTACCAGGGTCAGGTACAGCCGGATCTCCTCGATGGCAAAGGCGTTTTTCAGTTGCCTGCGGATGAGGTAGAAGTAGGCCGAGTAGTTGATGCCCGCCATGACCATAAAGATACCGATGGCCCATTGCGCTGCAGCGCTGTAGGAGCCGATGGAGGTATTTACGAGCCCGTATCCGCCGGTACCCACGGTACCGAAACTGATGCAGACGGCCTCAAAGGGCTTCAATCCGCAGAGGATGTAGACGATGGTTGACAGGAGTGTCAGGGCCAGATAGAGCTGGTAGAGGATCTTCGCCGTGTCCTGGACTCTGGGCACCAGCTTGCCTACGGAGGGACCGGTGCTCTCCGCACGCATGAGGTTTAGGGTAGAACCTCCCATCAGAGGCAGGACGGACATGATAAAGACGAATACGCCCATACCGCCGATCCAGTGGGTAAAGGAACGCCAGAAGAGTCCCGCATGGGTCAGATGCTTCACGTCGGAGAGGATGCTGGCTCCCGTGGTGGTAAAGCCGGAGACGGCTTCGAAGAGAGCGTTGATGTAGTTCGGGATGTCCCCCGTCGCAACGAAGGGGATGGCGCCGAAGATACTCAGGGCACTCCAGCCCAGCGCCACGGTGGCAAAACCTTCCCGCATGTACAGATCGGTGGTCCGGGGCTTTCTCACCTTCAGGCAAAAGCCCACGGCGAAGGTAAAGAGGGCGGTCAGAAGGTAGCAGAGGGCTGCCTTCGGCTCCCGGTAGATCACGCCCACCAGGGTGGGCAGGAGCATGAACATGGCTTCAAACTCCAGGATCCATCCGATGATATATAGGACCATGATGATGTTCATAAAAAGGTCTCCCTAGCGGTTATCCCTGGAGGATATCCTGAATGTCTTTCATACCCCGGTTGGTGGTGACGACAATGCAGTGGTCACCTACCGTAAGGCTGTCGGAACCGGTGGGCAGGAACACGCGGCCTTTCCGGTTGATGGAACAGATCAGCAGATTCTTCCGGAGCTTCAGCTGTGCCAGCGGGATGTTGGTCACACGGTTCTCCTCGCTGATGAGGAACTCCAGCGCCTCCGCCTTGCCGTCTTCGATGCGGTAGAGGTTCTCCACATTGTCGGAGGCGGCATCCATGGAGCGGGCATATCTGACGATCACGTCAGCGGTTAAGAGCCTGGGGAAAGTCATGGTGTCGATCTGGATGTCCCCCAGCACGGAGTTGAAATTGATGCGGTTGATCTTGGTGACCACCTTGGCTTTGGACTGGCGCTTTGCCAGCAGGCTCAGGAGGATGTTCTCCTCGTCCAGGCCCGTGAGCGCGGCGAAGCCGTCCACATTTTCCAGTCCCTCCTGCATCAGGAGCTTCTCATCCGTTCCGTCACCGCAGATCACCGTGGCCTTGGGCAGGAGCTCGCTGAGCTCATGGCAGCGGGCAACGTTTTGCTCGATGATCTTGGTATCGATCCCACCCAGGAGCAGGCGCTGCGCCAGATAGTAGGAAATCTTGCCGCCGCCCACGATCATGGCGGTGCGGATCCTGCCGGTGGGGATGCCGATCTTGGAGAAAAATTCCGTGGCGATCTGGGGCCTGGCCATAACGCCGGCCACATCTCCCTCCCGGAAGACGAAATCACCTCTGGGGATGATCACTTCGTCGCCGCGCTTGACGCAGGCGATGAGCACGTCCATATTCAGCTTCGAGCGGATGTTCATCAGAGAGTAGTCTTTCAGCAGACAGTCTCCGGTGACGCGGAAATGGATCAGCTCGATGAGGCCCTTGGAGAAGGACTCGATCTTGACGGCGGAAGAGAACTGGAAGATCCGGGCGATCTCGTTGGCACTGGTAAGCTCCGGATTGATGACCTGTGCCAGGCCCAGCTCATCCCGCAGGAATGCCACGTCATCGTTGTAGATCGGGTTTCGCACCCGGGCGATGGTCTTGCAGTGACCGGCTTTTTTCGCAATGCAGCAGCACAGCAGGTTCTCCTCGTCGGAATCGGTGACGGCGATGAGGAGATCCGCATGGGAAATGCCGGCCTCCTGCAGCATCTTGAAGCTGACGCCGTTGCCCAGGAGCACCTTGGCATCCAGGGTATCCGTCATGTTGGCCACGCGATCCGGGTTGCTGTCGATGACGACGATATTGTGGTTTTCTCTGTTGAGCTGCTGTGCCAGAGTGGAGCCCACCTTGCCGCAGCCGACGATGATGATGTTCATATGTTTCCTCTATAAAGGAAGGGCGCATGCCCATTCTTCCCATTCGTTTTTCCTGCATAGGAAATGTCGACTAAATATTATAGCATACAAGGCAGCACGAATCCAACCGTTCTGGCAGTTTCGGATCCGGAGCCCGGAAAGGCAGGCACTTTTACGCGATTTGCACTTTGCCGCATTGTCTGCTAAAATAGCCACGTTTCGTCAAATCAGGAGTTACAGGTGCCGGGGCGGTTGCCGGTCGCTTTAGCGATTTCCGTTCCGGAGAATAGGGAAGCAGGTGCGAGGCCTGCGCGATCCCGTCACTGTATGGAAGGAGCCGGACATGACTGCCGTGGCAGGCAGGCCACTGGGATATCCCGGGAAGGTATTGATCCGGCGCAGAGATCCGAGCCAGGAGACCTGCCTGTAATCGTAAGCTGCAGACCACGCGGATATGGTTTGTGCAGAGCATCGGCATCTTTAATCAAAGAAGCTGACATTTCTGCAGGAGTGCCCGGGCAGGGGTGCTTCCCATCTTTCCCTTTGACAAAGCTACAATCGAATAAAGGAGAAAGCAAATAATGGAAGCTAAGAAGAAAAAGACAGGACTCATTATCGGAGTCTGTGCACTTGCTGTGGCTGTCATTGCGCTGATCGTCGTATTTGTCCTGAACCGCCCTCAGGCGCAGGCAGGCGCAAAGAACATCACCATCGAAGTGGTAAGCCAGGATGGCAGCTCCAAGACCTATGAGGTAAACACGGACGCGGAGTACCTCCGCCAGGCGATGGAGGAGGCAGACGGCCTTACCTTCTCCGGCACCGAAAGCGAGTACGGTATGATGGTAGAGGTGGTAAACGGCGAGTCTGCCGTGTACGCTACCGATAATGCTTACTGGGCATTCTATGTGAACGGTGAGTATTGCAATTTCGGCATCGATTCCCAGCCCGTTGCCGACAAGGATGCGTTCAGCATTGTCTATGAAGCGGCATCCTTCTGATCCGGAAAAGACCGGAACCGCGGAAGAATCGAAAAAGAAATCCCCCCGGATCTCCGCCAGGGACATCGCCTATGTAGGGCTGATGGTGGCGGTGATCGAGGTGTGCAAAGCGGCGCTCAGCGGTCTGCCCAACGTTGAGCTCACCAGCTTTTGGATCATCATGTTCACCGTGTGCTTCGGCTGGCGGATCATCGCCATCGTGCCGGTGTTCATTCTGATCGAAGGGATGATCTACGGCGTCCATGTCTGGTGGATCATGTACCTGTACGTGTGGCCGCTTCTGGCCTTTCTGGCATGGACCTTCCGGAAGCGGGAAGAGCCCCTGTTCTGGGCGGTGCTTTCCGGCGCCTTCGGACTGTCCTTCGGATATCTGTGCAGTCTGGTCTATCTGGTGATGGGCCTGACGGAAAACGGCCTGACAGATGCCATCCACACCCAGATGGCATGGTGGGTGGCCGGGATTCCGTACGATCTGATCCATTGCGCCGGTAATTTCGTATTTATGCTGCTTTTGTATCAGCCCATCAAGAAAGCCATCAAAAAGGTGGCGGTGACTCCCGAACTGTAGATGATTCAGCGGTAAACAAGCGAACGTCTGCAGTTCGGGGTTTCTTTTTGTCCGATTTCCTGTATAATACAGTGGGAGTTTGGGTGTACCGGACTCTTCTTGTGATGCGGAAAGTGCCGGATCGTCCCCCGGAGGGGAGGCGTCTACCCGGCAGACAGGCGGCCTGCCGCCTTACGGAAAGGACAGATATGAAGAGATTTTTTGTGATCGTACTGGACAGCTTCGGCGCGGGAGAAGCGCCTGATGCCGCAGCTTTCGGAGATTTTGACGTGAGCACGATCCGTGCCGTCACCACATCGGAGAAATTAAAGGTTCCCGTTATGAAGCGCCTGGGCCTCTTCCACATCGACGGCGTACAGACCGCGGAAGGTTTTGACCGGGGCGGAGCGCCGGAGGGCGTCTACGCCAGAATGCAGGAGCGCAGTGCCGGGAAGGACACCACCATCGGCCACTGGGAGCTGGCGGGGATCTATTCCCCGGATCCGCTGCCCACTTACCCCGAGGGGTTTCCCGAGGAAGTACTGGAGCCCTTCCGGAAGGCGACGGGAAGAGGGGTGCTTTGCAACCGTCCCTATTCCGGCACGGATGTCATCCGCGACTACGGCGAAGAGCATATGCGCACCGGGGATCTGATCGTCTATACCTCGGCGGATTCCGTATTCCAGATCGCTGCCCATGAGGACATCGTTTCCAGGGAGCAGCTCTACGAATACTGCAATATGGCCCGGGAGATTCTGCAGGGAAAGCACGGCGTGGGCCGTGTCATCGCAAGACCCTTTGTGGGCACCTGTGCCGCGGACTTTACCAGGACCAGCGGCAGACACGATTTTTCTCTGGTGCCCCCTGCCGTCACTATGCTGGATCAGCTGAAAGAGGCCGGGAAGGACGTGCTGGCCGTGGGCAAGATCCGGGACATTTTCGTGGGCAAGGGCATCACGGAGCATTTCCCCACCGCCGGGAATCCCGAGGGCATTGACCGTACCCTGGAGCTCCTGGACCGGGAGTTTGACGGACTGTGCTTTGTGAATCTGGTGGATACGGATATGATCTACGGACACCGCCGGGATATTGACGGCTATGCTTCCGCCCTCACCTACTTTGATGAGCACCTGCAGGCCATGCTGGACAAGCTGGGAGAGGAGGATCTGCTCCTCATCACGGCGGATCACGGCTGCGACCCTTCCTACAAGCGCACCACGGACCACACCAGAGAGTATGTTCCCATGCTGCTGTGGGGACCTTCCTTGCGGGGGAAGAGCATCAACCTCGGTACCCGTTCCACCTTTGCGGATGTGGGCTCCACGGTGCTGGACCATTTCGGCATCACCCCCGCCTTTGCGGGCAGCAGTATTTTGAGAGATCTCTGACGGGCATTTCCTTAAGAATTACCTTTTGAGATTTTCGTATTTTGCATATGTTAAGGAGACGATATTAGAAATGCCTGATTATTCCAAAGAGATCAACAGAAGACGCACCTTTGCCATTATTTCCCACCCCGATGCGGGTAAAACCACACTGACGGAGAAATTCCTGCTCTACGGAGGCGCCATCAATCTGGCGGGCTCCGTCAAGGGAAAAGCCACCGCCAGACATGCGGTCTCCGACTGGATGGAGATCGAGAAGGAGAGAGGTATCTCCGTCACCTCCTCCGTACTGCAGTTTGAATATGACGGATTCTGCATCAACATTCTGGACACCCCCGGACACCAGGACTTCTCCGAGGATACCTACAGGACGCTGATGGCTGCGGACTCCGCGGTGATGGTCATCGACGGATCCAAGGGCGTGGAGGCCCAGACCAGAAAGCTTTTCAAGGTCTGCGTCATGCGCAAGATCCCCATTTTTACCTTTATCAACAAAATGGACCGGGATGCCATGGACACCTTTGACCTGCTGGATGACATCGAGAAGGAGCTGGGGATCGCCACCTGCCCCATCAACTGGCCCATCGGCTCCGGAAAGGGCTTCAAGGGCGTCTACGACAGAGAAAGCGCCTCCATCATCTGCTACTCCGACACGGAGAAGGGCACGAAGGAAGGCAAGTCCGTCACCGTTCCCGTCAGCGATGAAGCGCTGCTGCGGGAGACCATCGGGGACGAGGCTGCGGACAAGCTCTTAGAGGAGATCGAGCTCCTGGACGGCGCCGGCGCTGATTTTGACTTGGAGACGGTCCGGGCGGGAGAACTGACCCCCGTGTGTTTCGGCTCCGCTCTGACCAATTTCGGCGTGGAGATCTTCCTGCAGCATTTCCTGAACATGGCGACGACGCCCCTTCCCAGAAAATCCGACGCGGGTGTCATCGATCCCGTGAAGGAGGGGTTCTCCGCTTTTGTTTTTAAGATCCAGGCCAACATGAACAAGGCCCACAGAGACCGCGTTGCTTTTATGCGCATCTGTTCCGGACGGTACGACGCCAATGACGAGGTGCGGCATGTCCAGGGCGGCAGAGTCATGCGCCTGTCCCAGCCCCAGCAGATCATGGCGGATGAGCGCAAGATCCTGGAGGAGGCTTACGCGGGAGACATCATCGGTGTCTTCGATCCAGGGATCTTTTCCATCGGCGACACGGTATGCGCACCCTCTCTGAACTTCCGCTACGAGGGGATCCCTACCTTCGCCCCCGAGCATTTCGCGAGAGTGCGGCAGATGGATACCATGAAGCGCAAGCAGTTCGTGAAGGGGATCGAGCAGATCGCCCAGGAGGGCGCCATCCAGATCTTCCAGGAACTGCATTCCGGCATGGAGGAGATCATCGTGGGCGTGGTGGGCGTGCTGCAGTTTGACGTGCTGAAATACCGTCTGGAGAACGAGTACAACGTGGAGATCCGGCTGGAAAATCTCCCCTACGAGCACATCCGCTGGGTGGAGCATCCCGAGACGGTGGACATGGAGAAGCTCAGCGGCACCTCCGACATGAAGAAGGTGGTGGACATGAAGGGCAATCCGTTGCTCCTGTTCATCAATCCCTGGAGCGTGGGCATGACCCTGGAGCGCAATCCGGGGCTGGAGCTTTCCGAGTTCGGACGGGGCTAGCATGCAAGAAAAACATAGAACAAAACCCCGTTTTATGATATAGTGAACAGTAGTATGGACTTTTTATACATGTTTTATACATGATCGAAAGGAGATCATCCATGGCAGGCAATACAACAGGCAGCAAAAAGGTGAAGAATAACTCCGCAAAGAAGAAGACGGAGAGAAGCTCTATCGTACTGAAGACCTCCGAGAACATCGGACAGGTCATGATCGCAGACGATGTGGTGGCCAACATCGCATCCCTGGCGGCCCTGGAGGTGGAGGGCGTCGGCGAGGTAGCCGGATCCGCCACCGGAGAACTCATGGGCAAGGTGGGCATCAAGAACAGCAGCCAGTACAGAGGCGTGAAGGTGGACATCGGCGGCAGCACCGTCCGTATCTCCATCGCCATCGTTGTAAAGTACGGATATCCCGTACCCGCTACCGGGCAGCAGGTGCAGTCCAAGGTCAGCTCCGCGGTGGAGACCATGACCGGCCTCACCGTCAGTGACGTGAATGTACATGTGGTCGGCGTGGATGTGAACGCGTAAAGGGGACATCACAATGACGAGACATGAACTGAGAGACAGGATCTTCAAAATGCTGTTTCGCATCGAATTTTTCCCCGCAGAGGAGCTTCCGGAGCAGTGGGAGGCCTTCCGGCTGGACGAGGAGAACCTGGACTGGGAAGACACAGAGCGCACCTATGTGCAGGACAAATACGAAGCGATCCTGGCTAAGCAGTCCGAACTGGACGAACTGATCGACAAAAACACCGAGGGCTGGGACATCGGCCGCATCGGTAAGGTGGAACTGGCCGTCCTGCGGCTGGCAGCCTATGAACTGAAATACGATGATGACATTCCCGACGGAGTGGCCATCGATGAGGCGGTAGAACTGGCAAAGCGCTACGGGCGCGAGAATTCCGGAAGCTTTGTCAATGCAATCCTAAGCAAGATTCAAAAGGCTTAACGAGGGGGCGGGGTATGCCGGTATTTTCAGTCAGTCAGGTGAATAAGCATCTGTCCGATCTGATCCAGGGGGACGGCCTTCTGGCAGATCTGGAGGTGCAGGGAGAGGTCAGCAACTGCAAGTATCATCCTTCCGGACTCTATTTTACCCTGAAGGATCCGCATTCGAAGCTGACCTGCTATATGCGGCCCTCCCTGATGCAGCGGCTTTCCTTCGAACTGGAGGACGGCATCGAGGTGGTCTGTAAAGGCTCCGTCAGTGTCCATCAGCCCGGCGGCACCTATTCCCTGAATCCGGTCACCATCACCAGAGTGGGCATGGGACAGTTCCATGAGCGCTTTGAGGCACTGAAGACCGAGCTGCTGGAAATGGGCATGTTCTCCCGGGAATACAAAAAGCCCATCCCGCTTTTCCCGAAGACGGTGGGTGTCCTCACCTCCTCCAAGGGAGATGCGGTGGAGGACATCACCTCCAAGATCCTGGGAAAGGATCCCTACGTCCAGATCATCGTTTATCCCACACTGGTCCAGGGGGAGAAGGCGGCGCCCAACATCGTGGCCGGCATTCAGGCCCTGGAAAAATACGGCGTGGATGTCATGGTCCTGGGCAGAGGCGGCGGCACCATCGAGGATCTCTGGTGCTTTAACGACCGCTCCGTAGCGGAAGCCATCTTCCATTGCAAGGTGCCTATCATCACCGGCATCGGTCATACGCCGGACACCTCCATTGCGGACTTCGTGGCGGATGTCTGGGAGACCACACCCACGGCGGCAGCACTGGCTTCCGTTCCCGACATGCGGGAGGTGCTGCGGAATCTGGCGGAACAGGAGCGGTACCTGAACGAACTCATGCGCAGGCACCTGCGGGATCGCCGGAGCGAGCTGCAGATGGCCAGGAGCCGTCTGGAGGGTTTCAGCCCCGTCAATCAGCTGGATCACAAAAAAGAGCAGCTCGTCGTCCTCCAGAGGCATCTGGAACAGGGTATGTACTACGCTCTGCAGGACCGGAAGGACGAGCTGGAGCATACGAAGGACCGGCTGGACCGCTATATGGATAAAGCCCTGACCTTGCGAAAGCACAAGCTCGGCCTGCTGATCGAGCGTATGAAGGGACTGTCTCCCTTGAATAAGCTCAGCAGCGGTTACTCCTATGTGGAGGATATGAACGGCAACAATATCAAGTCGGTAGAGGATTTGCAGCCGGATCAGGAGATCCGGTTCTACATGACGGATGGCACAGCGATTGCAAGAGTGAGGGAGATTTCGAAAAATGGATGAGAAGAAAGAACTGACACTGGAAGAGAATTTCAAGGAGCTGCAGGAGACCGTATCTCTACTGGAGCGCGAGGGCATCACGCTGGAGGAGGCCTTCCAGGCGTACAGTAAGGGCATGGAGCTTTTGAAGGTCTGCAATGAGCAGGTGGACAGAGTGGAGAAGCAGGTATTAAAGCTTCAGGCCGATGGCACCACGACTCCCTTGAAGGCGGAAGAGTAAGGATATTTGTAATGTTGCTGGATGAAATTAACCGGGTGGGGGACATTAAAAAGCTCCCGCCCGATCAATATGCCGGGCTGGCCCAGGAGATCCGTGATTTCCTGATCCGGTCCGTGAGTCTTACCGGCGGACATCTGGCCTCCAACCTGGGGGTGGTGGAGCTCACCATGGCCCTGCATCTGGAGCTGGATCTGCCGAAGGATAAGCTGATCTGGGATGTCGGCCATCAGTGCTACACCCACAAGATCCTGACCGGCCGCAAGGACGGTTTTGATCATTTGCGCCAATTCGGCGGAATGAGCGGTTTTCCCAAGCGAAATGAGAGTGATTGCGACGCCTTTGACACGGGCCACAGCTCCACATCCATCTCCGCAGCCATGGGGATGGTCACCGCCAGGGATATGAACCTGGGAGACGAGACGGTGGTGGCGGTCATCGGAGACGGATCCCTCACCGGGGGCATGGCTTTCGAAGCCCTGAACAATGCGGGAAAGCTCGATTCCAATCTCATCATTATCCTCAACGACAACAATATGTCCATTTCGGAGAATGTGGGTGGGATCCCCAAGTATCTCAACACCCTCCGTACTTCCATGCCCTATCTGGATCTGAAAAAGGGTGTTTATGACAAGCTCGTCGGATCCAAAAAGGGAGACGCCATCGTCACCACCATCCGCAGAGCAAAGAACAGCTTCAAGTCCCTGATGATGCCCGGTATGCTCTTTGAGGAGATGGGGATCGTCTATCTCGGCCCCGTGGACGGACACAACATCGATGCCATCCGCAGAGCCCTGCGGGAAGCAAAGCATTTTGACAGAGCCGTGCTGATCCATGTGATCACGGAAAAGGGCAAGGGCTACTCCCCTGCGGAGCGCCATCCCGCCAGATTCCACGGAACGGCGCCTTTTGAGATCGAAACCGGCATACCTGCGGCGAATTCTGCCAAGGCTGCCTGGACCGATATTTTTTCCACCGTCATGTTTAAGCTGGGGGAGCGGGATCCCAAGATGGTGGCCGTCACCGCTGCCATGTCCGAGGGAACGGGCTTACGGCGCTTTCGGATCAAATTCCCGGACAGACTCTTTGACGTGGGGATCGCGGAGCAGCATGCCGTCACCTTTGCAGCGGGCCTGGCCGCTTCCGGCTTTAAGCCTGTGGTGGCCATCTACAGCTCCTTCCTGCAGAGAGCCTACGATCAGATCCTCCACGATGTCTGCATCCAGAAGCTGCCGGTGGTCTTTGCGGTGGACAGAGCAGGCCTGGTAGGCGCCGACGGGGAGACCCATCAGGGGATCTTTGACCTGAGCTATCTGGGCTCCATTCCGAATCTGACCATCTGCGCTCCCAAGAACAAGTGGGAGCTTTCCGATATGCTGAAATTTGCCCTGAAGCTCTCTGAGCCCATCGCCATCCGCTATCCCAGAGGGGAGGCCTACGACGGGCTGGAGGACTTCCGTTCCCCCATCGAGAAGGGCAGAGCGGAATGGATCTACCGGGAGGATGAGATCGTGCTGGTGGCTCTGGGCAATATGGTGTCCATCGCCGAGAAGGTCCGGGAGATCCTGAAAGCGGAAGGCAGGCATGTGAGCCTGATCAATGCGCGCTTTGCAAAACCCATCGATGAGGAGATCATCCTGGAGGCCTGCAGGTATCATTCCCTGCTGGTGACCATGGAAGAGAATGTGGAGAGCGGAGGCTTCGGTGAGCGAGTCCTTTCCTACATGAACAGGGAAGGCCTTGGCACGGACTATCTGAACATCAGTATTCCCGACACCTTTGTCACCCACGGCAACGTGGAGCTGCTCCGGAAAGAGCTGCACATCGATGCGGCATCCGTGGCGGAACGGATTGACAGAAAGATTCAGGTAGCATTATGAAGGAACGATTGGATGTGATCCTGACGGAGCGGGGCTATGCCCCCTCCCGGGAAAAAGCAAAGGCCATCATCATGGCCGGCAATGTCTATGTCAACGGACAGCGGGAAGACAAGGCCGGCGCCATGTTTCGGACCGATGACCGATTTGAACTGGAAGTACGCGGAGCCTCCCCGAAGTACGTCAGCCGGGGAGGCTTTAAGTTGGAAAAGGCCATGGAGGTCTGGGGCTTTGATCTCACCGGCCGGGTCTGTATGGACATCGGCTCCTCCACCGGCGGCTTTACGGACTGCATGCTCCAAAACGGTGCGACAAAGGTCTACAGTGTGGATGTGGGCCATGGCCAGCTGGACTGGAAGCTCCGGGAAGACCCCAGAGTGGTGGTGATGGAGCAGACCAATTTCCGTTACGTAAAGCCTGAGGACATCGGCGAGATGCTGGATTTTGCCAGCGTGGACGTGTCCTTTATCTCCCTGACCAAGATCCTGATCCCCGCCCGGAATCTCCTGAAGACGGGGGCGGAGATGGTGACCCTCATCAAGCCCCAGTTTGAAGCGGGTCGTGAGAAGGTGGGGAAGAAGGGCGTGGTGCGGGACAGCGCCGTCCACAGAGAGGTGATCTGCAAGGTGATCGATTTTGCGGATCTCGTGGGATTTGCGGTGCTGGGACTGGAGTTTTCCCCCATCAAGGGACCCGAGGGGAATATCGAGTATCTCCTCCACATCCGTAAAAAGGAGCTGACCCCGGAGCAGGAAGCGCTGGAGGAAGCCGGTGCGGAGAGCGCCGGAAAAATGGTCACGGATGCGGGCAGCGGCCTGTCGGCTTCTCCTGCATGGAAGGAACGGATCGATTCGATCGTAAATGCCTCCCACAATCTGTAAGGCGGGAGGAATGCGTGCAGCTATCGAGGAAATGATATGACAGTCAAAATCTATCCGAATACTTATAAGGATCCGGACGGTTCCATCACCGGCAGGATCCGTTCCTGTCTGGAAGCCAGGGGCATTCCTTACGGCATCTATCCGGAGGATCCCATCTCGGACGGGGACTTTGTCATCGCCATCGGCGGAGACGGCACCATGCTCCAGGCCGCCAGGGAGGTGCGGAATCTGAACGCTCCCATCATCGGCGTGAACAAGGGCGCGCTGGGGTACCTGACGGAGGTGGAGCCGGATTGCATCGAAGAAGCCATTGACCGGATCGCCGCCGGGCAGTATTATCTGGAGAACCGCATGATGCTGAAAGGCCGAGTCTGCTTTGCGGACGGCTCTGCCAGAGAGGATCTGGCGCTGAACGACGTGGTCATCAGCCGCTGCGGGAGCCTGAAGATCCAGCTCCTGCGCATCAGCGTAAACGGCCGCTTCCTGCACGAGTTTCATGCGGACGGCGTGATCCTCACGACCCCCACCGGATCTACGGGCTACAACCTGTCCGCCGGCGGCCCCCTTTTGGAGCCCACCGCCCAGCTCATTACCCTGACCCCCATCTGTCCCCACAATCTGAACCGGAACAGCATCGTTTTTTCCGGAGAGGATGAGATCGAGGTGGAGGTGCTCCCTGCCAAGGACGGCGGTGAGCAGATGATGGAGGCTTCCTTTGACGGCAGTACCGTGGTACGCCTGCGCACCGGAGACCGGATCCTGGTCAGCCGGGCGGAAAATGTGACAGAGCTGCTTACTCTGCGGCAGACCAGCTTTTTGGACATTTTACAGGAGAAACTTTGATGAACAAGAAAGCCAGACACAATTTGATCCTGGAGATCATCGAAACAAACAGAGTATCCACCCAGGAGGAACTTGCGGACCTGCTTCTGGAGCGGGGATGTCAGGTAACCCAGGCAACGGTCTCCAGAGACATTCGGGAACTGCGTCTGACCAAGGTGGCTTCCACCGACAAGGGGCAGCGCTATGTGGCCCTGTCCGCCGGCAAGGAAGACCTGGGAGATAAATTCATCCGCGTGCTGCGGGACGGCTTCCTGTCCATGGACAGAGCCGAGAATATCCTGGTGATCCGCACGGTATCCGGGATGGCTATGGCGGTGGCTGCGGCCATCGACGCCATGCATTTTGACCGTGTGCTGGGGTGCATCGCGGGAGACGATACCATCTTCGTCGCAGTGCGTACCTCCAGAGATACGGAGGCCCTGATGGACCTGATCTCAAGTATGCTCAGCAAGGCGTAAGCCCTGCTTTTGGAGTCCGGGCAGACTCCTTTCGGAGAAGGCACAAGGAGTGTGCATATGTTAGAAAGTATTCATGTCAAAAATCTGGCACTGATGGAGGACGCCGAGGCCCGTTTCGGGCCCGGTCTCAACATCCTGACGGGTGAGACCGGCGCAGGCAAGAGCCTCCTCATGGGCTCTGTGGGACTGGCGCTGGGAGATCGCTTTGATCCCGGGATGCTGCGTCACGGCGCGGACACCGCGCAGGTAGAGCTGGTCTTCCGTTCCGAGAGCGAGACCTTAAGGGAGGCCATGGCTGAGATGGATCTGGACCCTCCGGAGGATGGCCTGGTCATCATCAGCCGCAAGTTTTCCCCCGGCAGGAGCTCCTGCCGGATCAACGGCGAGAGTGTCACCACCAAACAGCTGAAAAGCCTGGCTTCCGAGCTCATTACCGTCCATGGTCAGCATGAGAGCGAGACCCTGCTGCACAAAAGCTCCCACCTGGAGATCCTGGACCAGTACGGCGCGGAGGAAGAGGGCAATCTTCCGGAGCAGGTGCGCAGTGCCTACCGTCTGGTGGCGGATCTGGAGGCGGAACTGGCCGGCGAGGAGAAGGACACGGACGCCTTAAGCAGGGAGCAGAGCCTGGCGGAATTTGAATGCAGGGAGATCGAGGAAGCGCATCTCGTTCCCGGTGAGGACGAGGAGCTGGAGCGGGACTACCGCAGGATGGTGAATTCCCGTCAGATTCTGGAAGGCCTGGGAGAGTGCTACCGGGACACCGGTGTGGGAGAGGATTCCGCGGCAGAGCAGGTTTCCAGGGCACTGCGGAGTCTGCGGGTGGTCACCGCCTATGATGACAGGCTTCATGAGCAGGAAGAGCTGCTGCTGCAGGCAGAGGATCTGCTGGCGGATTTTAACCGCAGCATCTCATCCTATCTGTCGGATGCGGAGTTCGACGAGGACGCCTTTCGGACGGTGCAGGATCGCCTGGATCTGGTGAACCGTCTGAAGGACAAATACGGCCGCACCATCGAGGAAGTGCTGGCGTATGGGGCAAAATGCAGGGAATCCCTGGCGAGGTTCGAGGATTACGACGCCTACCTGGAGAAGCTCCGTAGCAAGCTCTCCGCCGCGAAGGCCGAGCAGGCCTCCCTCTGCGGGAAGCTCACCGCGGTGCGCAGGGCCAGGGCGAAGGCGCTGGAGAAGGAACTTTCCGCTGCGCTGTCCGAGCTGAATTTCGATGCGGTGGATTTCGAGATCGCCGTGGAGGAAGCTCCCATGGGAAGCAAGGGCGCGGATGATGTGGAGTTCCGCATTTCCGTGAATCCCGGAGAGCCCAGAAAACCGTTGCAGAATGTGGCCAGCGGCGGTGAACTTTCCCGTATCATGCTGGCGGTGAAAACAGTGCTTGCAGGGAGAGACGGGTGCGATGCCCTGATCTTTGACGAGATCGATGCGGGCATCAGCGGCAAGACCGCATGGAAGGTCAGCACCCAGCTGGGGAAGGTATCCCGGGCCCATCAGGTGATCTGTATCACCCATCTGCCCCAGATCGCCGCAATGGCGGATTCCCATTACATCATCGAAAAAACCTCTGAGGGGGGCTCCACCAGCACCGGGGTCCATCCCGCGAGTGAAGAGGAAAGTCTTGCGGAACTGGCCAGACTCCTGGGGGCGGATACGATCACCGAGGCTGCGCTGGAAAATGCCCGCGAGATGAAGATGCAGGCGGCGAAGAGCAAAATCTGAAAAACGCTCGCTTGAGATGTGAGGAGATTTGTTTGAAAGCAAAACGTTGATGCGCTTTTACTTTCAAACGTCAGTTTTGCCGGATGGCAAAACTGCATGATCTTATCGGAGAAACTGCATTCGCAGTTTTCTCCTCAAGAGCCTGCAAATGAAATTTGCAGGCGTCGGAGGATGAAAAAATGATTCAGAAGAGAGAAGACGTAAGAAACGTAGCGATCATCGCCCATGTCGATCATGGGAAGACCACCCTTGTGGACGAGCTGTTAAAGCAGTCCGGTGTGTTCCGTGAGAATCAGGAGGTGGCGGAGCGCGTCATGGACTCCAACGATCTGGAGCGGGAGCGCGGTATCACCATCCTGTCCAAGAACACTGCAGTCACCTACAAAAATACCAAGATCAACATCATCGACACCCCGGGCCACGCGGATTTCGGCGGCGAGGTGGAGCGTGTCCTGAAGATGGTCAACGGCGTCATCCTGGTGGTGGATGCTTTTGAGGGCGCCATGCCCCAGACCAAATTCGTGTTGCGCAAGGCGCTGGAGCTGAAGCTCCCCGTCATCGTGTGCATCAACAAGATCGACCGGCCCGAGGCCAGACCCGACGAGGTGGTGGATGAGGTGCTGGAGCTGTTTCTGGAGCTGGATGCGGACGACTCCCAGCTGGACTGCCCCTTTGTCTATGCCTCTGCCAAGACCGGCGTCGCCAGCCTGGATGCAAGCACCCCCGGCACCGACATGGAGCCGCTTTTTGAGACCATCCTGGACTACATCCCCGCACCCGAGGGAGATCCCGAAGCAGGGACCCAGGTGCTGATCTCCACCATCGATTACAATGAGTATGTGGGACGGATCGGCGTCGGTAAGGTGGACAACGGCACCATCAGCGTGAACCAGGAGGTGGTGATCTGCAATCACCACGAGCCCGACAAACTGATCAAGACCAAGGTCAGCAAGCTGTACGAGTTTGACGGCCTGAACAAAGTGGAGGTCCGGGAGGCGGGCATCGGCTCCATCGTTGCCATCAGCGGCATCTCTGATCTGCACATCGGCGATACCCTGTGCAGCCCCGATGCGGTAGAGCCCATTCCTTTCCAGAAGATCTCCGAGCCCACCATCGCCATGGACTTTATGGTCAATGACAGCCCTCTGGCAGGACAGGAAGGAAAATATGTCACCAGCCGTCACATCAGAGAGCGTCTGTTCCGTGAGCTGAACACGGATGTTTCTCTTCGGGTGGAGGAGACGGAGGATATGGACCGCTTTAAGGTCTCAGGCAGAGGCGAGCTCCATCTGTCCGTCCTCATCGAGACCATGCGCAGAGAGGGCTATGAATTCGCCGTATCCAAGGCAGAGGTTCTCTATCATGAAGATGAGAACGGCAAAAAGACGGAGCCCATGGAGCTGGCCTACATCGACGTACCCAACGACTACGCCGGTGCGGTCATCGAGAAGCTGGGGGCACGGAAGGGTGAGCTGCGGAATATGGGCAGCATTTCCGGCGGCACTTATACCAGACTGGAGTTTTCCATTCCCGCCAGAGGCCTCATCGGCTACCGCGGGGAATTCATGACGGATACCAAGGGCAACGGTATCCTGAATACCGTATTTGACGGCTATGCGCCCTACAAGGGAGATATCCAGTACCGGAAGCAGGGAAGCCTCATCGCTTTTGAGCCCGGCGAAGCCATCACCTACGGCCTGTTCAATGCGCAGGAGCGCGGGACCCTCTTCATCGGCCCCGGCGAGAAGGTCTACGCCGGCATGGTGGTAGGGCAGACCGGAAAGTCCGAGGACATCGAGATCAATGTCTGCAAGAAAAAGCAGCTGACCAACACCCGTTCTTCCAGTGCGGACGAGGCGCTGCGCCTGGTTCCCCCCAGGATCCTTTCCCTGGAGCAGGCGCTGGACTTCATCGATACCGACGAGCTTCTGGAGGTGACCCCCTCCAATCTGCGGATCCGTAAAAAAATCCTGGATCCCCGTCTTCGAAAGCGCGCAGGCTTTAGCAATTAAGGGAAATAATGCGTTTCCGCATTATTGCCAAGCACACTTTCGTTTGTTATAATTACCGTGATTTATCGGATGAGTGGGAATATCTTTGCATTTCCCCTCACCATGATCCATAAGGAGGAAGGATTCATGGCATTATTTACCGGTTCCGGAGTAGCGATCGTCACTCCCATGAAGGAGGACGGTTCTGTAGATTTTGAAGCGTTTCGTAAACTGATCGAGATCCAGATCGAGGGTGGCACCGATGCCATCATCGTCTGCGGCACCACCGGTGAGGCGGCGACCCAGAGCCATGAGGAGCACCTGGAGACCGTTCGTTTCTGCATCGAGGTGGTGAATGGCCGCATCCCCGTGATCGCGGGTACCGGCTCCAACTGCACCGAGACTGCCATCTACCTGTCCCAGGAGGCGGAAAAATACGGTGCGGACGGCGTCCTGCTGGTGAGCCCCTACTACAACAAGGCCACCCAGAACGGCCTGTATCAGCACTTCAAGGCGACGGCGGAGTCCATTCATATCCCCGTGATCCTGTACAATGTTCCCAGCCGAACCGGCTGCAACATCCAGCCCGCCACCATCGCAAGACTTGCGAAGGATGTGCCCAATATCGTAGGTGTGAAGGAAGCCAGCGGCAACATCAGCCAGGTGGCTGAGCTCGCGTCTCTGACCCACGGCATGCTGGATATCTACTCCGGCAACGATGATGAGATCGTTCCCATCATGAGCCTGGGCGGCAAGGGTGTGATCTCCGTACTCGCCAATGTGGCCCCCAGACAGACCCACGAGATCTGTCAGAAGTACCTGGATGGCGATGTGAAGGAGAGCTGCAGGATGCAGCTGGAAGCCATTGAGCTGGTGAAGGCGCTGTTCTGTGAGGTCAATCCCATCCCCGTGAAGAAGGCGCTGGAGCTTCAGGGCGTGTGCGGCGGAACCCTTCGTATGCCGCTGACGGAGATGGAGCCTGCGAATGTCGAGCGCCTGACGAAGGCGATGAAGGACTACGGCGTACTTTAATGCGGAATAAGGAGGGGAGTTTTATGACCAGAGTGATCATGCACGGCTGTAACGGCCGTATGGGACGTACCATCACCGCGATGATCGACGAGATGGATGATGTGGAGATCGTGGCCGGTGTGGATGCCTTTGACGACGGACACAATCAATACCCCGTTTTTTCCAACATTGCGGATTGCAGAGTGGATGCGGATGTCATCATTGATTTTTCCAATGTGGTAGCGCTGGACGGGCTCCTGGACGAGTGTGTGGACCGCGGGATCCCGCTGGTTCTGTGCACCACCGGCCTCAGCGATGACCAGATCTCCAAATTGAGAGTCTGTTCCACCAAGGTGGCGATCCTCATGAGCGCTAACATGAGCCTGGGGATCAACCTTTTGATGAAGCTCCTGAAGGAGGCTACGGCTGTCCTGGATCCTGCGGGATTCGATATCGAGATCGTGGAGAAGCATCACAACCGCAAGCTGGACGCTCCCAGCGGCACGGCTTACGCCCTGGCAAATGCCATCAACGATGCCCTGCCCGAGAAGTACCAGTATGTCTACGACCGCACCGGCAGACGGATGAAGAGACCCAAGGAGGAGATCGGTATCTCCGCCATCCGCGGCGGCAGCATCGTAGGGGATCATGATGTGATCTTTGCCGGACAGGATGAGGTCATCACCTTCTCCCACAGAGCATATTCCCGAGCTGTATTCGCAAGAGGCGCCATCAGCGCAGCCCAGTTCCTGGTAGGGAAGGCGCCCGGCCTCTATAATATGAGCGATGTGATCGGTTAAGTGCAAAAGTGCAGATAAAACGAGAGGACTCGGAACGATTCGTTTCGGAGTCCTCTTTTGCATTACAAGGAGTAAGTCCATGCAATTCAGACCCTGTATCGATATCCACAACGGAAAAGTAAAGCAGATCGTGGGAAGCTCTCTCAAGGATGAGGGGGATGCCGCCCTGGACAATTTTGTTTCGGAAAAGGGGGCGGAGGCGTATGCCCGCCTCTTTGCGGAGCACCACCTTAAGGGAGGCCATGTGATCCTGCTCAATCCCGCCTCCAGCGAGCACTACGAAGCAACGAAGGCCCAGGCCCTTGCGGCCTTGCGGGCTTACCCCGGCGGCCTCCAGGCAGGAGGCGGCATCCGTCCGGACAATGCGGAGGAATTTTTAAGAGCGGGAGCCTCCCATGTAATCGTCACTTCCTATGTTTTTCGGGACGGAAAAATGGACCCGGAACGTCTGTCAGAAATGGTGAAAGCCGTTGGAAAAGAGCATTTGGTGCTGGATTTAAGCTGCCGCAAAAAGGAGGACGGTTATGTCATTGTGACAGACCGTTGGCAGAAAGAAACGAAGACTTATGTCAACCTAAAATTGCTGGAAGATCTTTCTGACAGTTGTGACGAATATTTGATCCACGCAGTGGATGTGGAGGGGAAGAGTGGTGGCATCGAAGGGGCTCTGGTAAGCCTTTTGTCAGACTGGGAGCGGTCTCCCGTGACTTATGCGGGTGGCGTGCACAGCATGGATGACCTGAAAGCCTTGAAGGAACTGGGAAAGAACAGGATCCATGTCACTGTGGGGAGCGCACTTGACATCTATGGCGGAAATCTGAACTTTGCAGAAATAGCGCGGTTTTGTGAGGTTTAGTCACACCTGTTTTCAAAACATATTACAAAAATATTAACTATTTGTTGCATATTTTTATCCCATGTGTTACTATGACAAGGCACCAGTGTCATAAATGGTATTTGGGAGGTATGTTATGGAAACTTCTTATCAGATTTCCTTAAAGCAAAAGAAGCATCGTCGCAAGACACAGCATCTGATGATCATGACCACCAGTGCAGTAGACGCTGAGGTGAAGCCCATGACTTTTCACCCTGTCGTTTCCTGGATTCTGATTCTGACACTCAGTGTTTTTCTGGGCGTCATGGTGGGTTTGTTCTATCTTCAGAAGGACCGTGAGACGGTATACCAGGATATGATCGCAGAGCAGGGCAACCTGATCTCCGCCATGGAGGAGGAGAATCTTTCCCTCCAGTCCACCATCAACTCTCTTCAGGGAGAGGTTCAGATCCTCAGTGATACCGTGAATACCAAGGTTGCAGCCGAGGCAGAGCTGACGGAGACCATCAATTCCCAGTCCGTGCCTACGGAGTTCCCGCTGACCAGTTCCGCTTCCATGGAAGAGTTCGATGAGGATCATCCGATCCTGATCTTTACCGCTTCCGCCGGTACGGCGGTGGTTGCTTCCGCAGCCGGCGTCGTGACATCCATCGAGGACGACGAGACCTATGGTCACTGCGTCACCATCGATCACGGGAACGGCTATATTACCATCTACCGCAATGCGGACGATGTGATGGTGAAGGAAGGGGAGAGCGTATCCCGGGGCAATACCCTGTTCGTCATTTCCGACAAAAAGCACAAGCTGGTTTATGAGATGATGTTTGAGGGTGAGTACATCAGTCCGATGGACGAGCTGTCCATCAACGGATAAGATTGAGGGGGATTTGAAAGAAAACGTTTGTGCGCTTTTCTTTCAAACAAAAGAGGAGAATGTCAATGAAGAAACAGGAGATTAGGATCACGACGCTGATCGGCAAGGGTGCCGTACTGGACGGCGATTTTTCTGCACCGGATTCCGCGCGGATCGACGGATGTGTCAATGGGGATGTGACGGTGGAGGGGACTCTGGTCCTGGGCACCGCAGCCGTCATCAGCGGTAATATTCAGGCGGAAGCCGCCATCATCGGCGGCGAGGTCAACGGAAATGTGACAGCTCAGCGCAAGGTGGAGATCACCGCTACCGCCAGAGTCATCGGAGATGTGAACACCGAGTCCATTGTTATCGATGAACATGCCATCTTCCAGGGAAGCTGCAATATGAACCAGGAGGTTCCCGACCATCAGAACCGCCGCAAGGCCGTATACCGCAAGGCAGCCAGGAACGGGAAGCGCTCCGCAGCCGCAGCGGTGGCAGCCGCTCTGCAGGAGGTCCGGGATGAGGAAGAGAAGGAAGGCATGGGCACCGAGACGGTCGATGCGGTTTCGGCAGAGAGCCTCTCTTCCGAAGAATAAAACAGAACGCAAAAAAGAGCTGTCCACGGGTGTGGGCAGCTCTTTTCCTGTGCTCCTTATTTTTCCTCTACAATAGACCGCTGTGCGCTCTATTGTCAGCATTTGAAAGGAATAAGCCCTTTGGGCTTATTCGAGCTCATTCATCCGGTCCAGCACGAGCTTGTATCCGTCCTTACCGTAAGCGAGGGAACGGTTTACTCTGCTGATGGTGGCGGTGGATGCTCCCGTCTTGGAGGCAATGGTCAGGTAGGTCTCGTTTCCAGTGAGCATTGCAGCCACTTCCATGCGCTGTGACATGCTCTGCAGTTCCTTTACCGTACACAGATCCTCAAAGAAGGAATAGCATTCTTCCCGTGTCCGCAGTTGCAGGATCGCATCAAAGAGAAAATCGACGGAATCGTTTTGTAACTTGTCGTTCATGATAGCCCCCTGATGACCTTTTCGGCCAAAAAAGTTTTCGATAGTCACATAGTAACACTTTAGCATGTGAAAGTAAACACGGATTTTTCATCCCGGGCGGAAAAGATACGGATTCCGCCTCCGGGCAGGGCGGCTCGCACAGAATAAGAGCGGCGCATAATGGGATGTAGTTTTGAAAACTATATTGTGATATGATACAAGAGGTGCGGCACCTTTACCGATGGGAGCTGCGCAGCGGCGGAGCAATCCGTGCGTATCACAGATTTAGGGGGATGAAATGGAAAATCAGAACAACGATCTGGAGCGGGCCCTGAAAAAGGCGGCGAGATCCCTTGACTTTATGGAGACCATCGCACCGGATGAGTTCCCGAACATCGAACTTTACATGGATCAGGTGACAACCTTTATGGATCGCAAGCTGCGGGCAACCCTCCGGAATCCCGGGGACAAGGTTCTGACCAAGACCATGATCAACAATTATGCGAAAAACGACCTGATCCCCCCGCCGAACAAGAAAAAATACAACAAGGAGCATCTCTTTGAGCTCCTCTTTATCTTTTACTTTAAGAGTTTCCTTTCCATTGGGGATATCCAGACCCTTCTGACGCCGTTGAACGATGAGTTTTTCGGGAAGGAAGGGGACTTCGGCATTCAGGAGATCTACGCGGAGATCCTGAAGATGGGCCGGGGCTCCAGGGAGGCGGTGCGCCGCGATATGACGGAAAAGTTCAGCAGGGCGGACGATGCCTTTAAGGATCTGCCGGAAGACCAGCGGGACTATCTGCGGAAGTTTGCCTACATCTGCGAGATGGGGTATGACATCTTTCTGAAGAAAAGCATTATCGAGCAGATGATCGACGAAATGGATATGGAAAGTTTCCGGGAAAGTGACTAAAAAACTTGTCAGCAAATGCATTTTAAATTAAAATAATCTCGTTGGGGCATCAAAAGAAAAGGGTACCCGGATATAGTGATTTCGGGACCTGACATCGAAGGGAGAAGATGAATTATGGGATTAATAGCAGCTGCAAAGGATTCGATTTCATCACTGCTCAAGGATCAGTGGAGAGAGTACTTCTATTGTGAGTCTCTTCCCGAGACCGTGCTGATGGTCAAGGGCAAGACCCGCCAGGACGGATCCAAGAACAATAAAGGAACGGATAACATCATTTCCAACGGTTCCATTGTTGCCGTCAATGAAGGCCAGTGTATGATCATCGTGGATCAGGGCGCCATCGTGGACTTCTGTGCGGAGCCCGGTGAGTTCGTATACGATACCTCCTCCGAGCCTTCCCTGCTCTATGGCAACCTGGGTGACAACCTGAAGGCAACCTTCTCACAGCTGGGCCGCAGATTTACCATGGGCGGCAGCACCGGCAAGGACCAGAGAGTGTATTTCTTCAATACCAAGGAGATTCCCAATAATCTCTTCGGCACGCCCAACCCGGTTCCTTTCCGCGTGGTAGACAATAATATCGGCCTGGATGTGGATATTTCCATCAAGTGCAACGGTAAGTATTCCTTCCGCCTCACCGATCCGCTGCTGTTCTACAAGAACGTGGCAGCCAATGTCAGCGATTCCTACAAGACCGAGCAGATCACTTCCATGATGAAGTCCGAGCTCATCGATGCGCTTCAGCCCGCATTTGCCACCATTTCCGAGCAGGGTGTCCGCTACAGTGCGATCCCCGGCCACACCAAGGAGATGAAGGCTGCTCTGAACGCAGAGCTGGCTGAGGATTGGGCGAACAAGAGAGGTATCACCCTCGAGAGCATCGCATTCAATTCCGTCAAGGCTTCCGAGGAAGACGAGGCCATGATCAAGGAGCTGCAGAAGAAGGCAGTGTACCGCGATCCCGGCATGGGCGCCGCAAACCTGAACGACGCGCAGGCAGAGGCTATGAAGGCAGCAGCAGCCAATACCTCCACAGGCCCGATGATGGCCTTTGCAGGCATGAACATGGCACAGATGGCAGGCGGCATGAACGCAGGCGATCTCTACGGTGTGGCAGCACAGCAGCAGGCAGCAAAGGCAGCCGCTGCAGCAGCAGCTCCCGCAGCAGGTGCCAAGATCGGCTGGAAGTGCGAGTGCGGCACCGATAACAACACCGGTAAGTTCTGCACGAACTGCGGCAAGCCGAAGCCGTCGGATGCAGGCTGGACCTGCAGCTGCGGTACCGTAAACCAGGGCAAGTTCTGTCAGAACTGTGGATCTCCCAGGCCCGCAGGCGCACCTCTTTATAAGTGCGACAAGTGCGGATTTGAGCCAGAGGATCCTGCAAATCCTCCGAAGTTCTGCCCTCAGTGCGGTGATCCTTTTGATGACAATGACAAGATCTGAGTTTCGGATTTGAGATGACGTTTGTGCGCCCGTCCGGTTTGGACGGGCGCATTCTTATGTATGGAGTACATATGCCTGAGTATTTGAATCGATTGAACGACGAACAAAGAAGAGCCGTGATGCACACGGAGGGGCCCCTCCTGATCCTGGCAGGCGCCGGATCCGGCAAGACCAGGACCCTGACCTGCAGGATCGCATACCTTATGGAGGAGTGCGGCGTCAGCCCCTGGAACATCCTGGCCATCACCTTTACCAACAAGGCGGCGGGAGAGATGAAGGAGCGTGTCATCAACATGATCGGTCCCGACGGGGAGCGGATGTGGATCTCCACTTTTCATTCCTGCTGCATGCGGATCCTCCGCAGACATATTGACAGGATCGGTTATGATCTGAAGTTCACCGTTTATGACACGGATGACCAGAAAACGGTGATGAAGAATGTCTGCAAGAAGTTGGGGATCGACACCAAACGGACCAAGGAGCGGACCATCCTGGGGGCGATATCCGCTGCCAAGGATCAGCTGATGACGGTGCAGGATGTGGAGCGGGAGACCTTCGGTGACTTTACGAAGGTGGTGATCGCCAGAGCCTACAGAGAGTATCAGGAGACCCTGCACAGGAGCAATGCCCTGGATTTTGACGATATCATCATGCTCACCGTGCGCCTCTTTACGGAGTGTCCCGAGGTGGTGGAGGAATACCGGGAGAAGTTCCGCTATATCCTGGTGGACGAGTACCAGGATACCAACTATGCCCAGTTCCGTCTGATCTCGCTGCTGGCGGAGAAATACCGGAATCTATGCGTTGTGGGAGACGATGACCAGTCTATCTATAAGTTCCGGGGAGCGGATATCCGCAATATCCTGGATTTTGAACAGCACTATCCCGATGCGACCGTGATCAAGCTGGAACAGAATTACCGTTCCACCCAGTGCATTCTGGATGCGGCCAACGCGGTGATCGCCAACAACCGCGGGCGGAAGAGCAAGTCCCTCTGGACCAGCAAGGAAGGCGGCATGCCCATTTTGTTCGAGCAATGTGATTCCGCTTATGAGGAGGCGGAGACCATTGTGATGGACCTGCGACGGAAGGTGCGGGAGGGCAGATCCTATTCGGATTTTGCCGTGCTCTATCGCACCAATGCCCAGGCCCGCCTCATCGAGGAACGCCTGGTGATGAAGGGGATCCCCTACAACGTGGTGGGGGGCACCAACTTCTACTCCAGGGCCGAGATCAAGGATATGATCGCCTACCTGAAGACCATCGAGAACGCAACGGATGAAGTGGCGCTCCGCAGGATCATCAACGTGCCCAAGCGTGGGATCGGCGCCGCCACCATCTCCAAGCTGGCGGAGTATGCGGAAGTTCGGGACATCTCCCTTTTTGAGGCCATGACCCGGGCGGAGGACGTGGCAGGCATGGGGAAGAGCGCTGCGAAGCTGAAAAGCTTTACGGATATGATCCTCTCTCTGCGGGCCGGTCTGCAGATCCGTGGGGTGGCGGAGACCCTGCGCACCATTATCGATACCATCGATTATGAGAACTACCTGCTCCAGACCGACGATGAGACCGGGGAGGACCGGGTGGAGAACGTGGACGAGCTCATCACCAAGGCCGTGGCCTTTGAGGAAACCCATGAAGGAGCGTCCCTGACGGACTTCCTGGAGGAAGTGGCGCTGGTCAGCGATCTGGACAGTGTTGGTGAGGGGGACGAGAGAGTCCTGCTCATGACCCTCCATTCCGCCAAGGGCCTGGAGTTTCCCGTGGTATATCTGGCGGGTCTGGAGGACGGGCTGTTCCCGGGCTATATGAGCATCAATTCCGACGATCCCGGGGAACTGGAGGAAGAGCGGCGCCTTGCTTATGTGGGTATCACCAGGGCGCAGGAGGAGCTGATCATCACCTGCGCCAAAATGCGGATGATCCGGGGAGAGACCCAGTTCAATCCCGTGAGCCGTTTCGTCCGGGAGATCCCCCGTGAGTTGATGAGCGGAAACCTGCCCAGGGAAAAACGCCGTCCGGAGCTTTACGGCGACGGTCCGGAAGACCGCATCGGCGGAGATGACAGTGACGGCAGATTCCGTGCCGTGAAGCGGGAGACACCGCAGCGCGCGAAGCCCTTTGCCCTCTCGGGCGGACTGGATCTCTTAAAGCAGAGCGGCATCGGGACGGGAGCACAGGCGGGAAGCACGGTTCCCGACTACGTCGTGGGAGACCGGGTGCGCCACAAGAAATTCGGGGCAGGCACCGTTACAGCCCTGGTTTCCGAACCGAGAGATTACAAAGTCACTGTGGACTTTGATGCCTTCGGCACGAAAGTTATGTATGCCTCCTTTGCAAAACTGGAGAAGATATGATAAAATAATTCTGTATTTATATGGATTTTACGGGGGTTCCCGGAAAGGCGGACGCAATGAGTAAATTGGGAAAGATCAATCTGGATGGCATCAGTCTTGAGGCGCTTTCCGACATGGTAGACATGTCCAGACTTGCAGACGCAGCGAAGAACATGAATATTTCCAAGCTGGCGGGCTTCCTGAAGAAAGAGGAAGAGGAAGAGATCGTCGAGGAGAAGAAGACCAGGGTATGGCTTGTGATCCTTGCAATCCTGGGCATCATTGTCATCGGCCTGGTGGTTGGCTATCTGGTATATCGCCACTTCAAGCCCGACTATCTGGAGGATTTTGAGGACGAGTTCGAGGATGATGATCCCTTTGAGGATGATGACGACTTTTTTGTAGACTCGGACGAGAATTAAGCATTTTCATGAAAAAAGGAATGATCGCCCAGGGAAAGGTCCTTCGTATGGACTTTCCCAACAAGGGCATCGTACAGACGCCGGAGGGCGACGTGGTGGTAAAAAACGCGCTCCCCGGTGATACAATCGAATTTCGGATAAACAAGATCAGAAAAGGGAAGGCGGAAGGCCAGCTTTTGCGTGTCATTGATTCATGCAGGGAGCAGGGCCCCACGTGTTCCTTTTTTGGCGTGTGCGGCGGATGCACCTCCCTGTCCATGACCTATGAGGAGCAGCTCCGGATGAAGGAGGAGCAGATAAAGCGGCTCATCCGGCCCGTTCTGGAGGCGCAGGAGAAAGAATGCAGGGTGGATCCCATCCAGGGGAGCCCGAAGGCCTACGAATACCGGAACAAAATGGAGTTTTCCTTCGGAGATTCCGCCAAGGACGGTCCGCTGGAGCTGGGCATGCACAGAAGGGGCAGCTTTTATGATGTGGTCACCGTATCCGACTGCAGGATCGTGGATGGGGACTATCGCGCCATTCTCACCGCCACCAGGGACTATTTCGGCGGACGGGGGATCACCTACTATCACAAGAATTCTCACGAGGGGTATCTGCGGCATCTTCTGGTACGGAAAGCATCCCGCACCGGGGAAATTCTGGTGGCCCTCGTTACCACATCTCAGACTGACAGTGGCGTCAGAGAGGATGCACTCCTTGCGGAGTATCGCGACATGCTGCTGGGGCTTCCCCTGCAGGGCAGCTACGCCGGCATCGCCCATATCGTCAATGATGCTCTCTCCGATGCCGTCCTCTGTGACCGGATGGAGATGCTCTATGGGCAGGATTGGTTCTACGAAGAGCTCCTGGGACTGCGGTTCCGCATCAGCACCTTTTCCTTCTTCCAGACCAATTCCTACAGTGCGGAGGTGCTCTATGACACGGTCCGCAGCTATGTGAAGGAAGCGCAGGAAGGGTATGAGGAGAAAACGGGGAAAAAGCCCGTGGTATTTGACCTCTACAGCGGTACCGGCACCATTGCGCAGCTCATCGCGCCCGTAGCGGATGCCGTAGTGGGTGTGGAAATCGTGGAAGAAGCCGTGGAGGCTGCCCGGAAGAATGCGGCGGAAAACGGACTGGAGAACTGCACCTTCATTGCCGGGGATGTGCTGAAGGTCATAGATACCCTGGAGAGCAAACCGGACCTCATCATCCTGGATCCTCCCAGAGACGGTATCCATCCCAAGGCGCTGCCCAAGATCCTTTCTTACGGCGTGGACTATATTATCTACGTGTCCTGCAAGCCTACCAGTTTTGTGCGGGATATGGAGATGATCCATGCGGCGGGCTATCAGGCAGTGCGCATTGGCTGCGTGGACCAGTTCCCCTGGACTGCCAACACAGAGGTCTGTTGTTTACTTGAAAGGTTGTGATTCGCAAAGGAGCATATCGGGGCAGCGATATGGATATAGCAAAATCTATAAAAGAACTGAGAGAAAGTACAGGGATGTCCCGCAAAGAGTTTTCTGAGCATACGGGCATCCCTGTTTGTACATTGGAAGACTGGGAAGTGGGGCGAAGGACTCCACCGGAATATATTCCGAGATTATTGGCATATCAGATAAATTAAGGATTAAGGATGGTATAGCACTGAAGTGATTAGCGATGTATTTAGTATAGAAAATATCGGATATCATAACGAAAATAAAGCAGGAGGCTGGGATCTGTGAAAGTATTGTCGTCACTCTTTCTTGTGTTCTTTAAAATCGGGCTGTTTACCTTTGGCGGTGGCTATGCCATGCTGGCATTGATCGAAGATATCTGCGTAGAGAAGAAAAAATGGATCACACACGAAGAGATGATGGATATAACCGTAATAGCAGAATCCACTCCC
>JAILAF010000001.1 GCA_024681775.1 Lachnospiraceae bacterium | reverse complement strand
CTACGATGCCCTGAAGATGGAATTCCATAAGATCAAGCTGCCCCCCAGAGGAAAGGGATGTGCGGTCTGCTCCGACGAGCCCACCATCACCGAACTGATCGATTATGAGCAGGCAGTCTGCGACCTGCATCCGGGAGAAAAATAAAATGCAGATCACCATCAAAAGATCGGATTTTGAGAAAATGTACGAATATGCTCTTTCCAAGCGGCCGGAGGAGGCCTGCGGGCTCATCGCCGGAAGGGAAGAGGAGGGGGCTAGGCACATTGAGAAGGTGTACCTTCTGACCAACATCGATCATACCAATGAGCATTTTTCCATCGATCCCAGAGAACATCTGGCATCAGTGAAGGATATGCGTGCCAACGGACTGCAGCCCCTGGGTAACTGGCATTCGCATCCGGAGACGCCATCCCGCCCTTCGGAGGAGGATAAGCGCCTGGCCAACGACAGCAAGGCCAGTTATCTGATCCTGTCCCTGGCAGAGGAGGGAACCCCCGTGCTGAATTCCTTTCATGTGGAAGGTCCCGAGGACGGGAGAGTATCCGAGAAGGAAGATCTGGTCATCCTGGAGGATGTATAAGGAGTGTGAGGAAAAATGGAAGCCTGCGGGATGTGATATATTCCGCAGGCGTTCCTCTTGACAATATATATTTTATAAAATATAATATGGAAAAATGCAAAATCGGATACCCGTCATAAAGGAGGTTTGAACATGACATTTGCAGTCAGATATTACACCAAAACCGGAAACACCAAGAGGCTTGCGGAGGCCATTGCGAAGGAGCTGGGGGTGGAGGCACTTCCCATCACTGAACCCGTGAAGGAGCCCGTAGATGCTCTTTTCCTGGGAAATTCCTACTATGCTTTCACCATCGATCCGGAGGTGAGAAGCTTTGTGGCTTCCCTGGATAAGGCGAAGGTCGGCAGGATCGTTAACTTCGGTTCCGCTGCCATGCTGAATTCCACCTACAAGAAGATCAAGGCTGAGGCGGATAAGGTGGGGATCCCCATGGATGAGAAGGAGTTCCACTGCAAGGGCGAGTTTAAGGGGTTGCACAAGGGCAGACCCAACGAGGATGATCTGAAGGATGCAATCGCATTCGCTGCACAGTACAAGTGATCGGAGGCAGGATCGTGGACATTACAATGAGTGATATCGAGGCCATCCGGGCCAGACATTCCGTGCGCAATTACAAGCCGGAAGCAATCGCACCCGAGACCCTGGCGCTTCTCAAGGCAAAGATCGAGGAGCTGAACGCGGCAGGAGATCTGCATCTGCAGCTCATCGAGAACGCGGGAAGCACCTATAACAGGCTCCTGAACCGGGCCATGGGCCTGAGCTCCGCACCCAGCGTCATCGCTTGCATCGGCAAGGATTCGGAGAATCTGGATCAGAGAGTGGGCTACTACGGGGAGCAGCTGGTGCTCTATGCGCAGAAGCTGGGGCTGAACACCTGCTGGGCAGGTACCTTTAACCGCAAGAATATCGGCGGCGAATACGGAGAAGAGGAGCGCCTCGTGATCTCCATCGCCATCGGATACGGAGAGGATCAGGGGAATCCCCACAGATCAAAATCGGCGGACCAGGTCAGTGAAGCCGCCGGAGACCGCCCCGAATGGTTCGAGAAAGGCGTGGAGCTGGCGCTGCTGGCACCTACCGCTGTGAACCAGCAGAAGTTCCTGATCCGTCTGAACGCAGACAGTTCCGTGGACTTCATCGACAACACGAAACTCCTGGGTCAGGTGGATCTGGGAATCGTGCGGTATCATTTTGAGGTGGGATCCGGGGTAAGCTGTAAGCCCTGAGAACCGTCGCCATGATAAGAAATGGAAAATCCCGAGAGGAATACTCTCGGGATTTTTGTATATCTGATAGGGAGATATTGTATAATGGTCATGGAATAGGAACTGATCTGAAAACTGTTTGGAGGTGGTCATATGATCATGGGATTTATCATCTGGAGTATCGTCTGCGTCGTTCTCGTCGTGATTGGGATCATTTCGTGGAATTCCAAAACGCCTGCAGGATTTTACTCGGGAGTCAAGCCTCCGGAAGTAACTGATACGGTAAAATACAACCATTCTGTCGGAATCCTGTGGTTTGTTTATGCGGGTGTCTTTGAACTTTGCGGTGTCCCCCTCATGTTTCTGAAACAGAACTCCGCGGGATTTGTCTTTCTGATCCTGGGAACTGTTTTCTGCACCATTGCATTTGTGGTGGCATACAATTTTATCCTGGAAAAATATCGTCGGAAGTGATGAGGTATGGAATACTTCTGGTATCAGCAGGATGATATCCCATCCGACATGGGGTATCCTCTTTTCGGAAAAGAACATATCATCAGCACCTGCGTGACACTGGCTGCAGCCGTTTTGCTGACTGCTTTATTTCGCAGAGCAGAGGACAAAACAAAGCGCAGGGTGCTGAAAGGGATTCCTGTTTTGATGATCCTGTTGGAGGCTTGGAAGGATCTGTTTCTGGTCTCCATACAAAAATTTGGGGTGGGCTATCTGCCGCTGCATATCTGCAGCATCGGAATCTTTGTATTTTTGCTGCGGGAGCTCCTTCCCTCCGATGCGTGGAAAGCATTCTTCGGAGAGATCAGTGTGATCCTGATCATGCCAAGCGCGCTTACTGCTTTGATCTTTCCCGATTGGACGGTTTTGTACCCGGTTCTGAACTTCTTCAATCTGCACAGCTTTCTATGGCATGGGCTGTTGGTGCTCTACCCGATGCTGCTGCTGATGTGTGGGGAGGTTCGTCCTTCCTTAAAACACAGCTGGTACGAAATCCTGTTTTTGTGCGTGGTGGTTCCTCCGATCTACGCTTTTGACAAACATTTTCATTGCAATTATTTCTTTGTGAACCGTCCGGAGCCCGGCACTCCCCTGGAGTGGATGGCGGGCTTTCTGGGGAATCCGGGGTATCTGATCGGATATGCACTTTTGGCGATTGCGGTGATGCTGCTGGTCTACGGAGTGCTCTATTTGGTGATGCGATTTCGGAAGGATTCCGGTAGACCGGAATAGGGATGATTTGATGGCTATACATTTTCCGGAGGCAATCATGAGAAACGGAATAATCATAACAGGGCTGCTCCTTGTGCTCTGCCTGGCGGGTTGTGGGAGTGCGCAGGAAGTTGATGTAACCACACCCGGCAATACACCGGGGAGCACATCCAATCTGCAAAGCCAGGCAATCGCAGAGAGCCCTGACGACGCTGATACACAGAGCCCGGTGATCTCGGGGAGTCCCGACAAAGCGGACATACAGATCCCTCTCTATGAGAGTGGAGAAGACGTCGGCATGATCCCCTACGATACCGAAACAGCAGGTGTTTACGGAGGATATATCTTCATTCCTCTGGGCGAAGAAATCTATCGGTTCTATCCTGCATCCGATCACTACGAGGGACTCACAAAAGGGGAATTGCTTTACGAGTGCATTGAGGAAAGCATCACGGAGAAATATCCCCATTCCGTCTATGCCCTTGAGGAGTATCCGAACCACGAACTGTTGTATGACGAATGCAGAGATTCTGAAGGCAATCTCCTGAATGAAATCTACATCGAATACAGCCCTGCGATTGGTGTATCCACAGAAGATCTGGACAGGATCGCAAAGAGTGGATATTTGATCCTGGAAGATGGCAGCGTGACCGGTGGGGAAGACGTTTGGACGGATTTTTACGAAAAGGCTTCCTCCGGGAAATCCGCAACCGTCAGGATTGCGAAGATCCATACCCTGGATCCCGAGCGATGCTCTCCGGAATATTACGAAGCAGTCAAAGCCGATTATCCTTCCATCTTTATCACGGAACTGAGTTTTGATGGCGCAGTCTATCAGGTCAGTCCCGTGCACTATGACGGGAATGAATACACCATCTCTTACCTTCCCGGATATGATAATCCGATGACGGAGTGGAAGTATCTGATGCACTATGCGGGTGAGGCACCTTATGAGTTTTCACTGTTCAGCGCTTATGATAAATATGTGCTCGTAAATGACAACAGTGTCACATGGGAAGACCTGGAACACGGAATGCTCAGCAGTCAGATGGGGGATTACATCCCTTACGAAGAAGTGTATTGTGAATACACCTGGAAATAGATCTATGAGACGAGGAAAACAATATTATCTGATCACAACGATTCTGTTCGTGCCGGCGTTTGCTTTGGCGTTCTTTTTGAAAAGTATTCCGTTGGGCGTTATCTGTGCGGTGGGCGTCGTTTGCAATCTGCTTATGTTTCTTCGATATTTCAAGGAAGAGCAGCAAAATGCAAGGCACAGCAATTCCTTCCGGGAGCTGATGCGGATCGCTGATTCCGGATACTTACGTTCCTATCAGGGATTTTCTCCGACACTTCTGGATGGACTGGAAGACTGGGAGCGGGAGGAAGCCGAGGACTTTATCTGGGACTCTTTTCAAAAACGCGGGTACTCGGACATGGCGCCGCTACTGCCTTGCCTGAAAAAATATGACGGAGTCGAAGCACTGCGGGAAAAATCTTATTCCGTCGATCCTGACAGCCCGGAAGGCAAAGCCATCTGCTCAGTGCTATCCCGGCTGTGAAGTTTTCGCACAAAATTTGTATCTTTTGAAAAATATGGGCCTGTTCCCATTCGGGGGCGGGCTCTTCCAGTTCAAAATCCCTTGAAATTACGTTTTATGTGATGGTACGCTAGAGGCGTGCAGACACCTGCATTCGCTTGTCCGGAGGGGACATCATGCCTGAAGTATCCCTATGATGCGGAGAAAGGACTGCAGGCGTATCTATCGCGATTTGAAGAGGAAACGGGAACGAATGGTCAGTGATGTGCATTTGCTTCAGACAATTGAATTGGGCGAATTATCGTCCGTTAAGGAAATTCTGGTCAGGGATCCTGCGATTGTCAGCAGAGAAGCGCTGTTTCTCGCTGCGCGTAAGGGGGATCTGCAGATCCTGAAATATCTGGTGGAGTACTCCAGGATCAGTTTGAACGAGTACGATGATCGTCATCGGAACGTGCTGCATTATGCCGCAGAGTCCGGTGATCTCTCAGTATTTCGTTACCTGGTGGAAAAATGCGGCATGGATCCTTTGGGCGGCGACCGAAATCTGGTGACGCCCTGGGATATTGTGCATGAAGCGGCTGCAGAGGAGATTGATGCTTATCTGCAGGAAAAATACGGCCACCCCTACGAGTGCTTCTACAGGAACCCCATCCGGACCGGTTTTTTCCCGGATCCTTCCATTTGCAGAGTTGGAGAGGACTACTACATGGTCAACTCCTCTTTCATCTTCTTCCCATGCATTCCCATCTCTCACTCCCGGGACCTGGTCCACTGGGAGATCATCGGGCATGCCATCACGAACCCGGAGTGGGCTCATCTGGATGATCTGGAAGGCGGGAGAGGCTATTGGGCCCCGGATATTTCATATTACGAGGGTCGCTTTTATATCACGGCAACCTATCGCCTGAATGATGTGCCGCCTACCTATCGGAGGCAGATCGTGGTATCCTCGGAGCGGCCGGAAGGCCCTTACACGGAGCCGGTGTTTATCGACGAAGACGGCATCGATCCCAGCATTTTTAATGACGATGACGGGAAGCGGTACATGCTGCTCAACAGAGGCGCCAGGATCCTGGAGCTGGACAGGTCCGGCACGAAGCAGATCTCAGAGGCGACGCTGCTTTTTTACGGGGATCACAAGCGTGCTCCGGAAGGCCCTCATCTGTACAAAAAGGACGGCTACTATTATCTGCTGGAAGCGGAGGGTGGTACGGGGCTCGGTCATCGTGTGACCGTATCCAGATCCCGGGAGCTCTTCGGCAATTATGAGCCCTGCCCCTACAATCCCATCCTGCGGCAGAACGATCCGGAAGCAGCCATCCAGAGATGCGGCCACGGGGATCTGGTGGAAACCCCTGACGGTCGCTGGTATATGGTCTACCTCTGCGGGCGCACCATCGGTGACGGATACAGCATCCTGGGGAGAGAGACGGCGCTGGATCCGGTGACCTGGACGCCGGACGGCTGGCCCATCGTAAACGGGCTGAAAGGTCCCTCCGCCATGCAGCTGAAGCCTTTTGCGGATGTGATCCCGGAGCGGAAAACAGTGCTTTCTCCTTGCGGTCTGCCTCTGGAGTACATGACGCCCAGACCTTTTGCACCCGGTGACATCACCTACGATGCGCAGTCCGGAAGCTTCCGGATCCGCGGCAGCAAAGCCCCGCTTTCTTCCGTGGACAGCCGGAACATCGTCCTGAAGCGGCAGACGGAATTCGTATTTCACTATGCGGTGATCCTGGAGATCCCGGAGCTGTCCGAGGGACAGTCCGCCGGCATTACCGGGTACTATGACGAGAACACGTTTCTGGAGTTCGGGGTTATGGGCCGTGATGGACAGAGGTATCTCTATGTAAATGAGCATGTGGGTGAGGAGGATCGCAGACAGATCGCGGAAGTTCCGATTCCTGCGTCTGTTCCCCGGATCCGTTTGGTTATGGATACCGATCATTTATCACGACGGTTGTCCTACGATTATCCGAAGGATGGCGCGGAAACTTCCGCAGGCGATACGAAAACTGTGGAATTCGCTGCTTTGCATAATGTATACTACCTCTGCGATGAAGGCTTGAAAAAGGGCAAGCGTTTCACCGGCGCAATGGTCGGGATGTATGCCTATGCGGGGAATCGAGACCTGACGGCTGTCTTTTACGTGGGGGAATGATACGCGGAAGATCAGATGTTGCTCCCCAGAGGGATACGGGCCAAGAGGTCAATGAAAAACAGGGCCGCCACGATGAGGAAGCAGATGTTGTGCACCCCGGAATCCCGGTATTTTTCCTGGAGCTTTATGATGGCGGGCTGGATCAGGCAGATGGCTACCCAGATCAGAAGGCCGAACATGAGCCCCGGCACCAGTGCGATGCGCCCGTCAAAGTTCAGGAAGTATCCGGTATAATCCCACATGGGGGCTCCGCCGGTGGCCTCGATGATGTAGCTGGCGACGAGTTCGGCCGCGGTGGCGATGGCGCCGCCCGCCAGGAACACGAGCAGCGGGCGCTTGATCTTCAGCAGGGTAAATACGCCCAGGATGATGAAAAATCCGATGCCGTAGATGGGCAGCCAGGGGCCGAAGAGAAAGCCCCGGTTGATGAAGCCTCTGCGGTGGTAGATCATGCAGCACCATACGGACTCATAGACCCAGCCGAAGAGGCAGTAGGTCAGGAAATATTCCATGTAATCCCGGAACAGGTTCCAGGGCCTTGATTTGAAAAAAACGGGTCTCATAGGTTCATTCCTTCCCCGGGATTTTGGTCCGGCAGGCCGGTCCACGACCTCTATCATACCATTTTCAGGGGACAGATTCATAAGAAAATCGCACGGGCTCCGAAGCAGGCGCTGACGGCGCGCCGGCAAGACAATCATTCTAATGAGAGGATCGGAAAAATGAACTACCGAGAGATCACTCCTGCGGATGACGCATCGATCGCATCCATCATCCGGACCAATTTAAAAGCCCATCATCTGGACATCCCCGGCACCGCCTATTTTGACCCGCACCTGGATCATTTAAGCACGTACTACCTGGCAGATCCCGCCAAGCGCTATTACCTTATTGCGGAGGAGGAGGGCGCCGTGGCAGGAGGTGTGGGACTGGCGGAGCTCTCCTTTTTCGAGGACTGCGCCGAGCTGCAGAAGCTCTACCTGACAGATGCTGCAAAGGGCGGCGGGCACGGCTATGAACTGATGGCGCGCATCGAGGACAGCGCCCGGGCCCTGGGCTACAAACGTATGTATCTGGAGACGACCTCCTGTCTGGAAGCCGCCATCCACCTCTACGAAAAATGCGGCTACCGGGAGATCGAAAAGCCCGCTGCCGTGGTCCATTCCGCTATGGACCGTTTTTATCTCAAGGAACTTTAGGGGAAAACGGAGGATTTTGCATGAAAAACATTACATTGGGAAGAACCGGGATCACGGTCCCACAAAACGGCTTCGGCGCACTGCCCATCCAGCGCATCCCCGCGCAGGAGGCGGCAGGCATCCTGCGGAAGGCATATGAGGGCGGCATGCGCTTTTTCGACACCGCCAGAGCCTACAGCGACAGCGAGGAGAAACTGGGACTGGCCTTTGGCGACGGGTACTTAAAGCGTGAGGATATCACGATCGCCACTAAGACGGCGGCCAAGACGCCCGAGGACTTTTGGAAGGATCTGGAGACCTCTCTGCGGAACCTGAAGACCGACTATATCGACATCTACCAGTTCCACATGATGGGAGAGTGCTGGAAGCCCGGCCAGGAGAACGGCATGTACGAGTGCATGCTGCAGGCAAGGGAGCAGGGGAAGATCCGTTTCATCGGCGGCACCGCCCACAAGCTGGGAGTGGCCAGGGAGATCGCGGAGTCCGGCCTTTATGACACTCTCCAGTACCCGATCAGTTATCTGGCAGACGAGAAGGAGCTGGAGCTCATCCGTTTGTGCAATGAGAAAAATGTGGGCGTTATCGCCATGAAGGGACTCGCCGGTGGACTCATCACCAATTCCAAAGCGGCTATGGCCTTCATCACGCAGTATGACGGCATCGTGCCCATCTGGGGGATCCAGAAGGAGACGGAGCTGGAGGAGTGGCTCTCCTACATGACAGAGACCCCGGTGATGGACGGGGAGATCAGTGCCTTCATCGCTTCCGAGCAGGAGGAGCTGAAGGGAGAATTCTGCCGCGGTTGCGGGTATTGCATGCCCTGTACCATGGGGATCCAGATCAACCAGTGCAACCGCATGTCCCTGATGCTGCGCCGTGCCCCCAGCCAGGGCTGGCTGAGCGAGCATTGGCAGCAGGAGATGGAGCGGACGAAGGAGTGCATTGAGTGCGGCGCCTGCCTGCCCAAGTGCCCCTACGGCCTGGACATTCCCGGCCTCCTTAAGAAAAACTATGAGGACTACCGGGAGGTCCTGGCGGGAAATCGCAAAGTACAATAGAGCATGAAGAAGCCCCTCGGGCTTCTTCATGCGATGCTTATTGAGGAGCGGAGCGAGTCAATAAGAGAGATGCTTATTGAGGAGCGGAGCGAGTCAATAAGAGAGATGCTTATTGAGGAGCGAAGCGAGTCAATAAGAGAGATGCTTATTGAGGAGCGAAGCGAGTCAATAAGAGAGCCTGTGGCCCCCAAAGGCACCACACAAATCCCCAAAGGCATCAAAACACCCCAAATCCCCAAAATTTGATGCCTTTCGTCCCGCCCCGAGGAGCCTTTTGGTCGCCCGGCGGCTCCCTCCGGCATCAAAAATCCCCAAATCCACACAAATTGATGCCTTTCGTCTCGGCCCGAGGAGCCTTTTGGTCGCCCAGCGAACCCCTCCGGCATCAAAACTCCCCAAATCCACACAAATTGATGCCTTTCGTCCCGCCCCGCGCAACCTCCCGGCCTGCCGCGAGCCAGCCCCGGGCCTGCGCAAGAAGCAAGCCCCTGTCCCTTTCCTCTTTACAAAATCGCCCTTTGCGTGAGATGATGAAAGATGCGGTGCTACCACCGCAGATCGGAAAAATCAAAGGACACGGAGCATAGAGCATGCCGCGCAGAGGCCTGACGGAAGGCAAAAACAGAAATTTCATATTTCAGGCGGGGATCCTGGCAGCAGCCGGGATCATCAGCAGCGTCATCGGACTCCTCTACAGGGGGCCTTTGTCCGGTGTCATCGGGGACCTGGGTCTGGGGTATTACCAGTCAGCCTACACCTTCTACACCATCATCCTGCTGATCTCGTCCTACAGCATCCCCTCGGCCATTTCCAAGGTCATCGCCCAGCGTCTTGCGGTGAAGGAGTACCGGAACGCCCATAAGATGTTTATGGGTTCCCTCTACTATGTCCTGGTGGTGGGCCTTCTGGCCAGCCTCCTGCTCTTCTTCGGAGCAGGGATTTTTGTGAAGGATACCGCCGTTCCCGTGCTGCGGGTCTTTGCTCCCACCATCTTTTTCTACGGCATTTTGGGCGTCCTCCGGGGCTATTTCCAGGCACACCGCTCCATGATGCAGACCTCTGTCTCCCAGATCATCGAGCAGGTGGCAAATGCTTTCGTTTCCGTAGGTGCGGCCATTCTCCTCATCAAGCATTTCATGGGTACCATGGAGGTGCCGGCAGATGAAGGCGGCCAGATCACCAGAGCCGTGTACGGCGCCATGGGCAGCGCCCTTGGTACCGGCGCCGGCGTGCTGGTAGCGCTGATCTTCATGCTTATCGCTTACTATGTGAGCAGGCAGGAGATCCTGGACCGGGTGGCAGCCGACACCCATGAGCGGATGGAAGGCTACGGACTGATCTTCCGCACCATCACCCTGACGGTGACCCCCTTTATTCTGAGCACCGCCATCTACAATCTGTCCGCATCCATCAATACCAAGCTCTACACCGACCTGTTCCCCACCCTTCTGGAGCACTTTGAAAAGGCGGGATATATGGAGGGCTTTCTGGGGAAAATACGGCTCCTCCCCACGGACCACATCAGTCTCATGGAGCGTTGGGGCGCATTTTCCTCCAAGGCCCAGATCATTTCCAACATCCCCATCCGCTTTGCTTCCGCCATGGCATCTGCTATGATCCCCTCCATCGCCCAGCTGGCTGCGGCAGGAGAACGGAGAGAGTGCAGGAGTAAGATCCGCCTGGCCATGAAGGTTACCATGCTCATCGCCATTCCCTGTGCCGTGGGCCTCTTTGTGTTCTCCGGCCCCATCACGCTGCTGCTCTTCCCCAGCTCTGCCGGGAACCTGGCAGTGCCCCAGCATTCCTTGATGGCGCTGGCACTGTCCGTGATCTTTTACTCCGTTTCCACCCTGAACAGCTCTATTTTGCAGGGCCTGGGGAAGGTCAATACCCCCATGTGGAACGCGGGCATCGCTCTCATCGCGCAGACGATCCTTGCTTTCCTGCTTCTGGCCTTTACGCCCCTGGATGTGTACAGCATCGCCGTGGCAAATACGGTGTACTCCGGTCTCATTGCTTACCTGAACCAGCGTTCCGTCCACAAAGCGGTCCGCTATTCCCAGGAGGTGCGCAGGACCTTTTTCCTGCCCTTCGTGGCATCCCTCATGATGGGGATGGGAGCCTACGGCTTCTACCGCGTGCTCCTGGAAGTGACGAAGTCTCCCCGGATCAGCGTGATCCCCGCCATCGCTCTGGCGGCGGTTTTGTACTTTATCTTCCTGCTGCTCTTACAGGCGGTGGGAGAGCATGAACTCCTGGCCCTGCCCAAGGGCGCCTTCATCGTGAAAGTCGCGAAGAAGCTGCGTTTGCTGAAAGTGCAGGAGCCTTCGGAGTGAGTGGATGCGCTTGCCTTTACAGTGAACACCTTTTGTAACACCATGGATCCAAAAGGATCCGTGATCTGTGATCCCTGCTCCGCTTACGGATCCCACACTTCAAAAACCGCAGTTGCCTCATTTGCTAAATCGGCCCCTACAGTTTTTGAAGCGCGGCATCCTGTTTGCAAACGAATGGAGATCTCCTGCAAGAGGTGGCATCCAAAGGGCTCCGTGATCTGTGATCCCCGATTTGGTCTGATATGAGGGGATTACAGATACACGGAGCCCGGGACAGTCAAACCATAGCAAAGTAGACTTTGAAATAGACTTTGCAGTAGACTTTGAAATAGTCTTTCCATGTAAAACCCCGAAGAACAGCCATTTCGGCCCATTCTTCGGGGTACTTTTTTGCATTCTTCTTTAATCCTTCACTTCCCGGATCCCGGAGATATCCCCCGGAATGGCCATGGAATAATTGGTGTAGTACACCACGAAGCCCGGCTTGGCCCCTGCGGGCTTCTTAACCTCCTTCCGGAGGACATAGTCGATCTCCACCTTTTCCTGCTCTCTGCCCTTGGAGTAGTAGGCAGCCAGCCGGGCTGCCTCCTCGAAGGCGCGGTCCGGCACTTCCTCCGTCCCCTTCACCTTCAGGATCACATGGGAGCCGGGGATCTTCTTGGCGTGGAACCACCAGTCGCCGCCCTTGGCCACCTTGAAGGTCAGCTCATCGTTTTGCAGGTTGTTTTTGCCCACATAGATATCGTAGCCGTCGGAGCTCACATAGTGGAAGGGCTTGGAAAGGACCCTTCCCTTGCGCTTTTCCGGCGCTTTTTTGATGTAGCCGCTCTCAAAGAGCTCCTGCCGGATCTGGGCCAGATCCTCCTCGCTCCGGGCGATGTCCAGACTTTCCAGGATGGACTCTAAGTGCTGGATCTGCTCAGCGGAGGTCACCGTCAGTTCGCTCAGGGCTTCGTAGGTCCGCTTCAGCTTCCCGTAGCGGTCAAAATACCGCTTGGCATTTTCCGTGGCGGACAGATCCGGATCCAGGGGGATGGTCACGTCCTCGCCGGTGTAATAGTTCTGGCAGGTGAGGGACTTTGCCCCCGGGGCCGCACTGTAGCCGTAGGTGTTCAGCAGCTCTCCGTAGATCCGGTATTCGTCCCGCTTCTCCGTGTCCTTCAGCTGCTTTAGCTGCAGATCGTATTTTTTCACCGTACGCTCCAGAGCGGTCTGCACGATGTGCCGCAGGTCCGCGGAACGCTGCCGGATCCTGGTGATGATGTTTTTCTCCTGATAGTAGCGGAAGAGTACCTGAGAGATGTCAGGGACCTGCTCCGCTGTAAAGCGGTCCGGGAAGTCCGCATAGATCCGCAGGGGCAGGGCAGCGTACTCCGTGGGAGCACCGTTTTGATATATCAGCACGGGGGCAAAATCCCCGGCCTTTACCCGCGCCGTCATGGCAAACACCGCATCCGCGAGGGCCTGCAGAGCCCCCTCCTCCAGACTTCCGGCGGGCAGGTCGCTCTCGACCCCGGCTTCATAGCAGAGCTCCTGGGCCATGACGGGAGAGAGCCCCGTATAGCTTTCGTAGAGGGCTTTGTAGACGGGCTTTGCCTTGCTCCGGATGCAGGAGAGAAAGCCCTCTTGGTTTTCCGTCAGAATGTCCGCTTTTTCCTGGATCCCGGGGAGAAAATAGGGCTTTCCGGGGAGGACTTCACGGACAGAGCTCATCATGGCGCTGACCCGGTGGATGCTGTCGATGATCACATCCCGGTCATCGGTAAAGATCAGGTTGCTGTGCTTTCCCATGAGCTCCAGGATCAGGTACTTCCGGCAAAGGTCCCCCATCTCGTCCAGGTGCTCGATCTCGAAACGCAGCGCCCGTTCCAGCCCCGGCTGGGTGATGGAGACGATGCGGCCGCTTGAGAGATGCTTTCGCAGCAGCATGCAGAAATTCGGCGCCGTCATGGGGCTCTGCTTATTCTCCTCCGTCAGGTAGACCAGGGGCAGGGAAGGGTCCGCCGACAACAGCAGTCTTTTGTTTTCTCCGCCGGCCTTGATGGTGAGGATCAGCTCGTCGGCTTCGGGCTGGGCGATCTTGCTGATGCGCCCTCCCGTCAGCTCCTCCGAGAGACTCTTCGCCATGGCCGCCACGGTAATTCCGTCAAATGCCATAGGGATACTCCGTAAATGATAGTCTTGGAACCACGGTTTTGCCCTTCGGCCGCCGCAGGTTCCGTGTTATTGTACCATCTCAAAGTACCTCTGCACAGAAAAAACGCAAAATTCCTTATTCTTTTGTAGGGTTTTCCTACTTGTCTATCCCGCGTTTATCGTGTACTATATTCGAGATGTATGATTGTATGCAATTATCCAGCAAGCGCGAAAAGTGCGAAAACAGTGGGTTTTCCGGATTTTTGCATCGATCGGAAGCAAATCCATGAAGAAGAACGAGGAACAGGGAAAATGAAAAAATTTCGTGAGATGAGCAGACAGGAGCTGGAGGCCCTGCACGGGGATCTGGTGAAGCAGTATGAGGACGCCAAAGGCAAGGGCCTGAAGCTGGATATGTCCCGCGGTAAGCCCAGCCCCGCACAGCTGGAGATCTCCCAGGATCTGATGAACGTGCTTTGCCACGACAGCAACATGAAGACCGAGGATGGCGTGGATACCCGCAACTACGGTATCGTGGACGGCATCCCCGAGGCAAAGCGCCTCATGGCAGAGCTCATCGGCGTGTCCGCTGCCAATGTCATCGTCTGCGGAAACGCTTCCCTGCCCATTATGTTCGATAATATTTCCCGTTCCATGACCCACGGCGTCTGTGGCAGCACTCCCTGGTGCAAGCTGGACAAGGTAAAGTTCCTCTGCCCTGCCCCCGGCTACGACCGCCATTTTGCCATCACCGAGTATTTCGGCATCGAGATGATCACCATCCCCATGAGCCCCGAGGGGCCCGACATGGATCTGGTGGAAAAATACGTCTCCACAGACCCTGCCGTGAAGGGAATCTGGTGCGTCCCCAAGTATTCCAATCCCCAGGGCTACACCTACAGTGACGAGACCGTGCGCAGATTTGCGGCGCTGCAGCCCGCAGCGGAGGACTTCCGCATTTACTGGGACAATGCCTATGCGGTGCACCATCTCTACGATGAGACGGACAGACAGGATCACCTTCTGGAGATCCTCTCCGAGTGCAACAATGCGGGCCATCCCGATATGGTCTTTGAATTCTGCTCCACCTCCAAGATCAGCATGGCAGGTTCCGGCATCGCTGCCGTCGCCTCCTCTGCGAAGAATCTGGAGTGGATCCGCAAGTCCATGACCATCCAGACCATCGGTTACGACAAGATCAACCAGCTCCGCCATGTCCGCTATTTCAAGAATGCGGCAGGGGTAGCGGAGCATATGAAAAAGCATGCGCAGCTCCTGCGGCCGAAGTTTGAGGCGGTGGAAGAAGTGCTGGAAAGAGAGCTGGGCGGCCTGGAGATCGGCTCCTGGACGAAGCCCAACGGCGGCTATTTTATTTCCTTTGACGCCTGCGAGGGCTGTGCGAAAGCCATCGTTGCAAAATGCAAGGAGGCGGGGGTGATCCTCACCGGCGCCGGCGCTACCTTCCCTTACAAGAAGGATCCGCAGGACAGCAACATCCGCATCGCTCCTTCCTTCCCCTCCCCCGAGGAGATGGCGCAGGCTACGGATCTCTTTGTCCTGTGCGTCAAGCTGGTGACCGTAGAGAAGCTTCTGGAGGAAGCTGCGGAGAAGACCGCATAAATTATTCCGGAAAAGAAGTGAGCTTAGAATCATGGACGAGATTCGCAGACTGAAAAGAGAGGTTGTTTCGAGAGGCGGCATCACCACCTATTACAAGGATACTATGCGGCTTCCCGGCGGCGGCATCGTATTTTACGACCATGTGGAGCATCGCGGAGCGGCAGCTATCGTTCCCGTGCGCAGGGACGGCCGCATCGTTCTGGTGCGCCAGTACCGGAACTCCATTGAGCGCGAGACCTGGGAGATCCCCGCGGGAGGTCTGAACCTGCTTTCGGACGGTTCCGTGGAGCCCACGAAACAGGCTGCCATCCGGGAACTGAAGGAGGAGACCGGATATGAGACCGGGGATGCGGAGCTCCTCATTTCCATCTACTCCGCGCCTGCTTACTGCAATGAGAAGGTCGACATTTACCTGGCCACCGGCCTCCACGATCCCGGTGCCCAGCACCTGGACGAGGAAGAGTATGTGGAATACCGGGATTTTTCCCTGGAAGAGCTGAAGGAAATGATCTTTCAGTGCAAAATTCAGGACTCCAAAACCGTGGCAGCCATTCTGGCCTACGCGGACCGGATCCAGGAGGGAAAATAATTAAAAAACAATCGATTTTTAATTGCCGGGACCATAAAATACATCAATCAGCCCACCACATTTTGGGGGCTGATTTTTTATGTCTACCTACATCTTGTGTTTCCCAAAAAGAGCATAAAATTTTCATAAAATATAGGACAATTTGACAACTTGAATTTCAAAAAGGGGCAACTTATAATGCTATTTGCCGTCAAAAAAAGAGATTTTATGTCACCTGTTCGACACAGTCAGTTTTTGCTCCTTGGAAAAAGGGATCTCTTTACCTCGGCAAGATCAAACGCGGGGGGTTCTCTTATGAACGCAATGGACACTTTCTTTTCGTATTTGGCCGATGAGAAAAAAGTATCGGAAAATACGTTACTTTCTTACCGCAGAGATCTGCAGAAGCTGGAGTATTTCTGCCGTTCTCTCTCCATCACGGAGCCGACCCAGATCTCGGCATCCAATCTGAAGGCTTATCTGGTCTATCTGGAAGAAGGGAATTTCAAAGCAGCCACCATTTCCAGAAATGTGGCTACCATTCACAGCTTTTTTCATTATCTGTACAAGGAACACATGGTAGAGGAGGATGTCTCCGAGTGCCTGCAGGCCCCGAAGATTGAGAAAAAGCCCCCTGAGGTACTGACCGTGGAGCAGGTGACCCGCCTGCTGGATCAGCCCTCCGGCGACGATCCCAAGGAATTGCGGGACAAGGCGATGTTAGAGCTCCTCTATGCCACCGGGATCCGTGTGTCCGAGCTCATCGGGCTGAAGGTGGACGCCCTGGACCGGGGCCACGACCTGCTGACCTGCGGCGAGCGCACCATTCCCTACGGACTCCACGCCAGAGCGGCGCTGATCCGCTATCTGGAGGAGGGCAGAGGCCAGCTCCTGAAGGGGAAGGAATCCGATGTGCTCTTTCCCAGCTGCCTGGGCGAGCCCATGAGCCGCCAGGGCTTCTGGAAGATCCTGAAAAATTACGGCAGACAGGCGGGGATCGAGACCGATATCACGCCCCACACCCTGCGGCATTCCTTTGCCGCCCACATGATGGCAGGGGGCGCCGACATCCGTGTGGTCTCCCAGATGCTGGGGCATTCCGATATCTCCACCACCCAGATCTATGCGAAGCTGGGGCAGAACAATCTGCGCACCGCCTATGAGGCGGCACATCCCAGAACCTAACGGTTCACGCGCTTCGCTTCGTGAAACACTACCCGCCGCCATACAAAGATGCGTCTTCAGACTTAGTGGTGGCGGCTAAACGGTTTGCCTAATACCGCAAAATAAGGTAAAATAATTTGTTGGCTTCTGCTTATGGAAGTCAGTAAAAGACATGAAATGAGGTTAGATTCATGAGTTTCGAATTTGTCAGAAAGCTTCCCACCCCCGACGAGGTCCGGGAGGAGCTGCCCGTACCCGAGAAGGTGCGCGAGATCAAGAAGGCGAGAGATGCCGAGATCCGCGATGTCCTGACGGGAAAGAGCGATAAGTTCCTGGTGATCATCGGCCCCTGTTCCGCAGACAACGAGGAGGCGGTTTGTGATTATGTAAACCGCCTGTCCAGAGTGAACGAGCAGGTGAAGGACCGCCTGATCCTGATCCCCAGGATCTACACCAACAAGCCCCGCACCACCGGCGAGGGCTACAAGGGTATCGTGCATCAGCCCGATCCCCAGAAATCCACAGATTTTAAGGCGGGTCTCATGGCAATGCGCCATATGCACATCCGCGCCGCGTTGGAAAGCGGTCTCACCTCTGCGGACGAGATGCTGTATCCCGAGAACTGGAGATATGTCTCCGACCTGCTTTCCTATGTGGCCATCGGCGCCCGTTCCGTGGAGGATCAGCAGCACAGACTCACCGTCAGTGGTTTCGATGTGCCTGCCGGCATGAAAAATCCTACCAGCGGCGATTTTTCCGTCATGATCAACTCCATCTACGCCGCACAGCACCCCCATTCCTTCATCTATCGCGGATGGGAGGTCAATACCTCCGGCAACGATCTGGCCCATGCGGTGCTCCGCGGTGCCACCAACAAGCACGGAAACAACACCCCCAATTACCATTACGAAGATCTGGTTCGTCTGATGGATATGTACAGCAAGATGGATCTGCTCAATCCCGCCTGTGTGGTGGATGCCAACCATTCCAACTCCAACAAGCAGTTTGAGCAGCAGATCCGCATCGTTAAGGAGATCCTGCACAACCGCAAGCTGAATCCCGATATCCACCGCCTTGTGAAGGGCGTCATGGTGGAGAGCTACATCGAGGAAGGCAATCAGAAGGTCGGCGGCGGGATCTACGGCAAGTCCATCACCGATCCCTGCCTGGGATGGCCGGCTTCGGAACAGTTGATCTACGATATCGCCGACAGTGAATAAACAATTACGATTTTACCTAATTTCATTTCTGATCGTCCTGTGCGTGGGGGCCATCATCACCGCCTGCTATCTCATGCGGGTGAACGACAGGATGGAGGCCTATGACAGGGAGCTTTCCTTCCTGACGGAGAACGTGCGCATCACCGAGGACACCCTGCGGCTGGCAGTACTCACCGAGGCAGATCTCCGGATCGACCTGGAGGATCCCTTCGGCCTGGCGCTGGAGCCCCGGATCACCGGTGACCTGATGAAGGCTGCGGCAGGTCCGGATCCCAAGTATCTGGCAGCCCATTACGGCGCCTCCGGGAAGGGAGAAAGCCCGGACGGAGCAGCGCTTCCGGAGGAGATGACCGAAGCGGTCAGCAATGGCAGTCAGGCCGTTCCCGGCTCCTTTTCCGGGGAGGGGACGGGCTTTGACGAGGCGGCTTTCCTGGCAGAGCTTTCCGAAAGCTCTGAGGAGTCCGGGCCCTACGACGATGAAGTGACCCGGATCTATCTGACCTTTGATGACGGGCCCAGCACCTATACCGATGACATCCTGGACATTCTGGCGGAGTACGATGTGAAGGCTACCTTCTTCGTGGTGGGCAAGACCGACGAGGATTCCCTGGCCATGTACCGCAGGATCGCCGAGGAGGGACATACCCTGGGAATGCATTCCTATTCCCACAAATACAGCACCATCTACAAATCCCTGGATGCGTTCGAGGAGGACTTTACGGCCCTGGAGACGCTGCTGGAGGACGCTGCGGGCGTTTCCCCGCAGATCTACCGGTTCCCCGGCGGCAGCGGAAATTCCGTCAGCGGGCTGGACATGAGGCTCTTTGCGGCGTATCTTAAAGGGAAGGGGATATCTTATGTCGACTGGAACGTCTCTGCCGGAGATGCGGACGGCGGCACGGTGTCCCGCAGACAGATCGTCAGCAATGTGATGGGCGGCCTGGAGGGCAAGTCCACCGCCGTTGTTCTCATGCATGACGCAGGCGACAAGTACTCGACGGTACTGGCTCTGCCGGAGATCATCGAACAGATCCTGGACAGAAGCGATACGGTCCTTTTGCCGCTTGACCCGGAGGATGTGCCGGATATCCGGCAGCGGAGTCCGGAATAAAGATGAAAAATGTGAGCGTTTCGGGGAACCGAAGCGATCCGTTTCATCGGAAATCAAAACACAGGAGGAAGATATGGGATTTTTCGGAGATCTGAAGCAGGATCTGTCCCAGGCGGTGGAAGAGCTTCTGCCGGAGGGAGCAGAGTCCGGAGAGGGGATTCCCGAGGAAGTTTCTAACGCGGGGGAGGAAGCCGTTGTACCGGCGGATGCCGCCGTCTCGGAGGAGATCCCCGCAGACGAGTCGATCGACCTGAATGCATTGCTGGAGGAGGCCCTGGGGAATCTGCCCGACGGTCCTGAGGAGGAGATTCCCGCAGGAGAGTCCTTCCCGGAGGAGATCCCCGCAGGAGAGTCCTTCCCGGAGGAGATCCCCGCAGAAGGAACGGATGCAGAGCCGGAGATCGATCTGAGCGCCCTGGCAGATGACCTTGCTGCGGAAGCAGTGGCAGAGGAGGCCCCCGCAGAGGAGGCTTTCCCGGAAGAGGTTCCCGCAGAGGAAGCCGTCTCCGAGGAGATTCCGACCCAGGCAGATGTTGATACCTTCGCCCCCGAGGACGCAGCCCGGGATCTGGCAGCGGTACAGGTCATGGGAGATGCCATCGACGAAGCCTTCGCCTCCATGGAGAGTGGCGAGGAATATGTCACGGACGAGGATCCGGCGGCAGAGAGTTTTGAAACCGAACCCAACGCGGATCTGTCCGCGGAGAATGAAAATACGAGCAAAGGAGCAGAGATTATTATGGATTCTTTAGACGAGAAGGATTATTCCGAAGAGACTTCCGTGATCACGGGAGGCATGAAGATTGACGGTAACCTGAACACCCAGGGCTCCCTGGACCTGCTGGGCGGCGTGAACGGCGACCTGGTCGTGGGCGGCAAGCTCAATGTCACCGGCTCCATCTGCGGCAATTCCAAGGCAAGAGAGATCTACGCAGAGAATGCCAAGATCAGCGGCGACCTCACCAGCGAGAGCTCCGTGAAGATCGGCTCCGGCACTGTCATCATCGGTAATATCACCGCTCTGAGCGCAGCCATCGCAGGCGCTGTCAAGGGTGACATCGATGTGCACGGCCCCGTCATCCTGGATGCCACCGCCATCGTCATGGGCAACATCAAGTCCAAGTCCGTCCAGATCAACAACGGTGCGACTCTGGAAGGCAACTGCTCCCAGTGCTATGCGGATGTCAGCCCTACTTCCTTCTTTGACGAGTACAAGCCCGAGAAGAAGAAGGCCGATAAGGCAGACAAATAAGCTCCCACGAAGAGGAACAAACTATGAGAATACTGTTAAAGCTCAGCGGTGAAGCCCTTGCGGGCCCCAAGAAGACCGGATTTGACGAGGAGACCGTCCGCAAGGTGGCGCTCCAGGTCAAGACCCTGGTGGATGAGGGCACCGAGGTGGGCATCGTCATCGGCGGAGGCAATTTCTGGCGGGGCCGTTCCAGCGAGAACATCGACCGTACCAAAGCCGACCAGATCGGCATGCTGGCCACCGTGATGAACTGCATCTACGTGTCCGAGATCTTCCGCAGCGTAGGCATGATGACCAATATCCTGACTCCCTTTGAGGTGGGCTCCTTTACGAAGCTCTTCTCCAAGGACCGTGCCAACAAGTACTTTGCTCACGGCCAGGTGGTCTTTTTCGCCGGCGGTACCGGACATCCTTACTTCTCCACCGACACGGGCGTCCTTTTGAGAGCCATTGAGGTGGATGCGGATGTGGTGCTCCTGGCCAAGTCCATCGACGGCGTTTACGACAGCGATCCTGCCGTGAACCCTGCGGCGAAACGCTTCGACGAGATCACCATCGACGAGGTCATCGCCCGGAATCTCCAGGTGGTGGACATGACCGCTTCCATCCTGGCGAGAGACAATCACATGCCCATGTGGGTATTCTCCCTGAACGAGGAGAATTCCATCGTGAACACGGTGCGCGGAGATTTTAACGGCACCAAGGTCACCGTATCTGACAAGTAACCGGCGGGAACGCAGAAAGGATCTATTATGGATGCCAGATTAAAGCCCTATGAAGAAAAAATGACCAAGGCACTGGATTTCTTGAATTCCGACTTTGCTTCCATCCGTGCCGGACGCGCCAATCCCCACGTTCTGGACAAGATCCGCGTGGATTATTACGGAACTCCCACCCCCATTCAGCAGGTGGGTAATGTCACCGTTCCCGAGGCCCGCATCATCCAGATCGCTCCCTGGGAGAAGAATATGCTGAAGGAGGTGGAGAAGGCCATCCAGATGTCCGACCTGGGCATCAATCCCACCAACGACGGCAGCGTGATCCGCCTGGTATTCCCCGAGCTTACCGAGGATCGCAGAAAAGAGCTGGTCAAAGAGGTCAAGAAAAAGACCGAAGAAGGCAAGGTCGCAGTCCGCAACATCCGCAGGGACGGCAACGATGCTTTCAAGAAGCTGGCCAAGACGGAGATCTCCGAGGACGAGATCAAGCAGCTGGAGGACGAGCTCCAGAAGCTGACGGATCGCTTCATTGCCGAGATGGACAAGGCAATGGAAGAGAAGACCAAAGAGCTGATGACTGTCTGATCTGCCACCAATACGGCGGAGGGGCTCTGCGCTCCTCCGCCTTTTCCATCTGCTGCACCGGCCGGCGGAGCGCGGTGCGTAAAGCTGCCCGTGCGGGACCGGAAAGGCGTCAGCCTGCAAGGTTTGGAAAGGAGGCATCCATATGCCGAAAGAGAAAAAATCCGTGCCGGATCATCTGGCCGTCATTCTGGACGGGAACGGCCGCTGGGCCAAGGCCAAGGGCCTGCCCCGGAACGCCGGTCATGTGAAGGGAGCATCCGTGGTGGAGGATATGTGCGAGATCGTCTGGAACCACGGGATCTCCTATTTTACCGTCTATGCCTTTTCCACGGAGAACTGGAGCAGACCGGACGACGAAGTGGCCGCCCTGATGGACCTGCTCAGAAAATACATGCAAAACAGCATCAAGCGCGCCATGAAAAACAACATGTGCGTGCGGGTCATCGGCGACAAGAGCGCCCTGGCCCCGGATCTGCAGGAGAGCATTGCAAAACTGGAGCGGGAGACTGCGGGCAACACCGGCCTCCATTTCCAGATCGCCATCAATTACGGCGGGCGGGATGAGATCGCAAGAGCCGTAAAGCGCGTCCTGGAGGAAAACCCGGCGGCAAAGCCGGAGGACATCACTGCGCAGGCGATCGACGCACACCTGGATACTGCGGGGCTTCCGGATCCCGACCTTCTGATCCGTACCTGCGGGGAGCAGCGGATCTCCAATTTCCTGCTGTGGCAGCTGGCCTACACCGAGTTTTATTTTACGCCGGTGCCCTGGCCCGATTTCACGGAAGCCGAGCTGGAGAAAGCCCTGGATGCTTACGCCGGCAGAGAGCGGCGCTACGGGGGACTGAAAGATACCTGAGGTTCGCTGCGCGACCTCTTAATTTGGAGGGGAGACCATGTTTTTAAACAGACTGATGAGCGGCATCGTACTGCTGGTGCTCCTGGTGGCGGGCTTCGTCCTGGGCGGCTGGTTTTTGCTGGCGCTGCTCCTTTTTGCGGCGCTGGTGGGTTTTCTGGAGCTCACCAGGACCATCCATCCGGAAGGGAAGCTGGCGGCGGACGGCAGCTTTCTGCCCATGCACAAATGCGCTTTGAGCCAGCCGGAATTCTTCGGAATCCTGGCGACTGTCTGCTACTATGCCGTCATGGGATTTTTCCCGGGGGACATCGTGCCCTCCGTCATCGTTACCGGCGCGTTCATGATGGCCATGCTTACCATCTATGTGGTGAACTTCCCGAAGGTGAAGCTGGCGGAGCTGTCCGCCACCGTTTTTTCCTTCTTCTACTGTCCCATGCTCCTGAGCTTCGTCTTCATGTCCAGAGAGCTGAACCGGACCATGGTCTGGATGATCCTCATCAGCGCCTGGGGATGTGATACCTGCGCCTACTGCGTGGGCAAGCTCATCGGAAAGCACAAGATCTTCCCGGTCCTGAGCCCCAAAAAGTCCCTGGAGGGCTGCATCGGCGGCGTCCTGGGGGCTTCGATCCTCGCCTTCCTCTACGGGTATTTTTACGTGAATGTGGTGGAGGGACAGACCTCCCTGCGGATCCCGCTGCTCCTTTCCCTGGTGGCCGCCGTGGCGGCGGTGATGAGCATGGTGGGGGATCTGGCGGCATCCGCCTTAAAGCGGGAGCACGGCATCAAGGATTACGGACATCTGATCCCGGGACACGGGGGCATCATGGACCGCTTTGACAGCATTCTGATGACGGCCCCTGCCACCTTTATCCTGTGCATGCTCTTTGTGAAGTAGATGATACCGGGGCAAAAGTCAAAAATGGAAGCCCTCCGTAGTATCAATTGATCAGCAGATCAGAACGAGAGACAGAATATGCAGAAAAAAATCGCGATCCTGGGTTCCACCGGTTCCATCGGTACCCAGACATTGGATGTGGTCCGGGCCAATCCCGCGGAGTTGGAGGTCGTTGCTCTGGCTGCGGGCACCAGCACGGATCTCATGGAAAAACAGATCCGGGAATTCCACCCTTCGGTGGCTGCCATGTATGATGATGCGGCGGCAGCCGATCTGCGGAGCAGAGTCTCCGATCTCCCGGTCCGGATCCTTTCCGGTATGGACGGCCTTCTGGAGATGGCATCTCTGGAGGGGTATGATACCCTGGTCACCGCCATTGTGGGCATGATCGGTATCCGTCCCACCATCGCCGCCATCGAGAGCGGCAAGGACATCGCCCTGGCCAACAAGGAGACTCTGGTCTGTGCCGGGCATATCATCATGCCGCTGGCCAGAGAGCGGGGCGTGCGGATCCTGCCTGTGGACAGTGAGCATTCCGCCATTTTCCAGAGCCTGCAGGGCGGCGACCACGCAGCCCTTGCCGGGACCGAGAGCGGTGTGCCCACCGGGATTTCCAAGTCCCGGATCTCCCGGGTGCTCCTCACCGCATCCGGCGGCCCCTTCCGCGGCATGACGAAAATACAGCTCGCGGAGAAGCAGCCGGAGGATGCCTTAAAGCATCCCAACTGGAACATGGGCCGGAAGATCACCATCGACTCCGCCACCCTGGTCAACAAGGGACTGGAAGTGATGGAGGCCGGGTGGCTTTTTGACGTGCCCCTGGACCGCATCACCGTGCTGGTCCATCCCCAGAGCATCCTGCATTCCGCGGTGGAGTTCGTGGACGGCGCCGTCATCGGACAGATGGGGACCCCCGACATGAAGCTTCCCATCGAGTACGCGCTTTTCTATCCCGACCGCAGACCCATGGATACGCCGAAGCTGGACCTTTTTGCGGTGCAGAGTCTCACCTTTGAGCGGCCCGACCCCGAGACCTTCGAGGGACTGGCCCTGGCCCTGCGCGCCGGCAAAGAGGGCGGCAGCATGCCCACCGTTTTCAATGCGGCGAACGAGCTGGCAGTGGCGGATTTCCTGGATCACAGGATCGGATTCCTCCAGATCTATGAGAGGATCCGTCGCTCCATGGAGCGGCATAAAAAAATTGAAAATCCTACCGTTTCGCAGATCCTTGCGGCGGAGGAAGAGGTAAAGTCTTTATGGCAAGCTTGATCTGGTTTTTGCTGATCTTCAGCGTTGTGGTCATTTCCCACGAGTTCGGGCATTACATCATCGCCAGGGCTTCCGGGATCCACGTGCTGGAATTCTACGTGGGCTTCGGCCCTACCCTGTTTCATTTTGAGAAGGGCGGTACCAAATACTCCTGGAAGCTGCTCCCTCTGGGGGGCGCCTGTGTCTTTGAGGGACAGGACGGCCTGGCCCTGGAGGCGGGAGAGGAGCCCGGTGAAGGCTCCTTCCTGAAGGCGAGTCCCTGGAGCCGTCTGGCCACTGTGCTGGCAGGCCCGCTGTTTAATGTGATCCTGGGCTTTCTGCTGGCCTTCCTCATGATCTGTCAGATCGCGGTCCGTGACCCCGTGGCTACGGAAGTCCTCCCCGGCAGCGCCGCGGAGGAGGCGGGACTGCAGGCGGGAGACCGGATCCTGGCAATGAACGGCAACCGGGTCTGCCTTTATGAGGACATCACCCTCTACAACCTGACCTCCGACGGCGGGGAGATCCTCCTGGCCTACGAAAGGGACGGGGTCCGTCAGGTCACTACCATCACGCCGAAATACGATCCGCAGTACGGCAGGTACATGCTGGGGATCTCCAATGCGGATTTCGTGGAGCTGAAGGGCACCGATTATTTCAAGTACGCCTGGTACGAGGTGCGGTACAATTTCAAGGCCACCTACGCCAGCCTGCGGATGCTGTTCCACGGCAAAGTAGAACGGCAGGATGTGGCGGGCCCCGTGGGCATCGCCGTGAACGTGGTGGGGAAGACCTACGAGGAAGCCTCCGCCTACGGCATGAGCACTGTCGTGGTCAACATGCTGAACATCGCCCTGATGCTGACCATCAACCTGGGGATCTTAAATCTCCTTCCCATCCCTGCGCTGGACGGGGGGCGTCTCGTTTTCATCCTTCTGGAGATCCTCCGCGGCAAGCCCGTACCGCCGGAAAAGGAGGGCATGGTCCACTTTATCGGCATGATGTTTTTTATGGTTTTGGTCGTCATTGTTTTCTTTAACGATCTGCGCAACATCTTCGGCTGGTGATCCGTCTCCGGCCGTCAGAAAGTCTATGGAATATTTCACCGCATGGAATCCCGGGGCGCAGCACTTGCTGCTGCAGCAGGCCCGGATCAAAAGCATGGATCTGCCCGCAGCGCTGGGTGTCCTCTGGAAGGAGGGCCCCAGGAGTGCGGCGCTTTCCGCATTTTTCGCAGGGAAAATGGTGCCTGCCTTATCCGAGGGAGGAGCATCGCGCCTGCCTGCCCTGGCAGACGCCTTCCGGGAGCTGCTTCCCGCAGCGTCCGCAGGATTTTTGTGCGCCGGAGAGGCGCTGTACCTTTTCTGCGGGGAGGGTTTTTCCCTGTACCAGGTGCAGCGGGTCTTCGGAAAAAGGCGTCCCGCCTGCCTGCTGTCCGGCGGGGGAGAGCTGAGCTGCCTTGCGGAGAGCGATAACCTGCTCTTTGTCTGCGAGGGAGACCTGACGGAACGGGAGAGGGTGCAGGCACTGCTCGAGGGCCCGGCGCCGGAGAGCGCGGAAGCCCTGGAGAAGCTGGCGGAAGCGCTGGCAAAAACGCTGGTCAGCGGAGAGGAAAATGCGGCAGGCTCCGGACGGATCCTGGCGTTCACCGCCCGCTGAAGAAAACACTGCATTCCGCGCGGAGGAAGGGCGGCAGCCTTGCCGCATCCCCGGAAAGCAGACACAGGAGGAAAGATGAATTTCGAGGATCGCTTTGAAGCGCCGGTCCCCGCAGGCGAAGGTGCCTTCGGGAAGGTGTACCGGCTGAAGGAGAAAAAAACCGGCGTAAATTACGCACTGAAGGTGATGGAGAACCGCAGCGTCTGGGAGAAGGAATGCAGGTTCCTGCAGCTGGCGGACCACCCCCTCTTCCCGAAACCGGAAGAGAGCGGTGAGGAGGACGGGAAATATTACATCCTGATGGAGTACCTCTACGGCACGCCCCTGGATGTGGTGCTGGATGACCGCCGGGGCTTCGGACAGACGGACGCCGTGCGGCTGGCATTGCAGATCGCAGACGGGCTGGCCTGGCTCCAGGAGAAGGACGGCACGGTCCTCTTCCGGGATCTGAAGGCGGAGAATCTGATCCTGCAGCCCGACGGAAACGTGCGCCTCACAGACCTGGGCAGCGCCTGCTTCTTAAGCGAAGCGGGGAGAAGCAGGGCCGGGACCCCGGGCGCCAGTGCGCCGGAGCAGTTCTCAGCCCCGGAGACGGCCGGTGCCTACAGCGATGTCTACGCCTTCGGCCTGCTGCTCCACTACCTGCTGACGGGGGAAAATCCCCTGGGCGGAGAGCCGGAGAGCCTCCGGAGCGTGGATCCTTCCTGCAGCGCCTGCTTAGAGCTCCTCATCGAGGACTGCCTGCGGCCCGCGGGGGAGGAGCGGATCCCGGACATGCTGGGCGTCCTGCAGCGGCTCATGGACATCGTCACCGCATCTCCCGGGGCTTACCGCCGCATGGAAAAGGCGGCTTCGAAGGAGCTGGCGGGGCGGTACGGACTGGAGGGAGACATTTTGTACACAAAAAATGTGAAATTGTGAAGATTTTTTGATTTGTCAAAATGCGATCCTGTGACTATACTGTTATCTGAAATGGAAACGTCCGGGTTTGGCGGTCGTAAAGGAAGCATCGCCAAACGAAGAGGCGGCGTATTTGGAAAAGGAGAATCTGATATGCGTTTTTTCATCGACACAGCTAATGTAGACGAGATCCGGGAAGCAAACGACATGGGCGTGATCTGTGGCGTTACCACCAATCCCTCCCTGATCGCAAAGTCCGGCAGAGATTTTGGCGAGGTCATCAAGGAGATCACCTCCATCGTTGACGGCCCCATCAGCGGCGAAGTCAAGGCGACCACCGTGGATGCGGAAGGTATGATCAAGGAAGGCCGCGAGATCGCCAAGATCCATCCCAACATGGTCGTTAAGATCCCCATGACCGCAGAAGGCCTGAAGGCTACCAAGGTCCTGACCTCCGAAGGCATCAAGGTCAATGTCACCCTGATCTTCACCGCAAACCAGGCACTTCTGGCTGCAAGAGCAGGTGCTACCTACGTATCTCCCTTCCTGGGCAGACTGGATGACATCTCCCAGAGAGGTGTGGATCTGATCCGTGAGATCTCCGATATCTTCGCTGTCAGCGATATCGATACCCAGATCATCAGCGCATCCGTCCGCAATCCCATCCATGTGACCGACTGTGCACTGGCAGGCGCTGACATCGCAACCGTTCCCTTCGGTGTCATCAAGCAGATGATAGGTCACCCTCTGACCGATGCCGGCATCGAGAAGTTCCAGAAGGATTACAAGGCTGTTTTCGGTGAGTGATTCCGGGATCTGAACTGAGAAGATTTCTCAAGAACGGAAAGATCAAAGAAAAAACCCGAAAGCTAACCAAAAAGAAGCAGTTCCGGAGGATTCCGGAGCTGCTTCCTTGCGTTTGTAAGGGGCTTGTCCGCGCGCTGCCCCACCGCAGGTTTATCTGCGTAAGGACAGGAGCCAGGCCGCCACATGATCCGGCTGCTGGAAGTCTCCCCGGGCGATGAGGTCCTCGATCTGGGCGGCGGTATAGTGCAGGATGTTTAACACCTCCGTCTCGTCCAGGGACTGGTCCGCCACCTTCCGGCAGTTCCGGGCCACGAAGAAATGGGCGTAATTGTCGGAGATGGTGGGGTGCGAGGGGATGCTCAGGAGATGCTTCCATTCATCGGATGCGTATCCGGTCTCCTCCAGGAGCTCCCGCCTGGCTGCTTCCAGGATATCCTCGGAATGCCCCTCCGCGTCCTTTTCTATGCCCCCTGCGGGGAATTCCGTGGTGACGGCGCGGATGCCCTGACGGAACTGGCGCACGCAGAGATAACGCCCTGCTTCGTCCGAGGCGACGATGACGACGTAGTCCCTTTTGGTGTAGCTGTAGAAGGGGGCAAAGACCCGTCCGTCCGGATACCGGTAGGTGGTTCTGCGGAAGTCGATCCACTGATCCTGTACGATGTGCTCCGTTTCGATCTCCTCCCAGGCGAGAGGATCTTTCTGCTGTTCCATAGGCATTCCTTTCCCGGCAGATGCGCTGTCACTTACCATTATACACCGGGGAGAAGGCGGCGAAAATAGTTGTTCACTCCCCTTTCGAAAACTGATATAATACGGGGAAAGGTCGTTCCGAAACGGCCTTCGGAGGTACTTGTTTTGGCTTTGATGGATGAATTCAAAGAGGAGCGGGAGGAGATCAAAAACCGCCCTTTTAAAGAACGTTTTGCGTATTACTTCGGTTATTACAAATGGCACGCCTTCGCTGTTGTCGTAGCGCTGATCACCGTCATTTCCCTGATCCACCATTTTGCGACCCTGAAGACTACGGTCCTCTACACCGCCTTTGTGAATGCCACCCTGCTGGACGGCAAGGATGCGGTGCTGACGGAACCCTTTGCGGCGCTGACCGGCACGGACCTGAAGAAGGAAGCTTTTCAATTTGACGATACAATCTACCTGAGCATGAGCGAACAGAGCGAGGAGACCATGGTGGGCGTCCAGAAGATGGCTGCGCTGATCTACTCCGGAGATCTGGACGTGCTGATCTCGAAAAATGATTATTTTGCTGCCTATGCCTATCAGGAGGTCTGCGTGGATCCCGCGGAATATCTGGATCCTGCGGTATATGAGGAGCTGGTCTCCACCGGGCAGATCTATTACATCGACCTGGCTTTCCTGCGCAGGTCCAAGGAGGCGTCGGAGCAGGGAGAAGAGGTCCCTGCGGAGGAGATGCCGGATCCTTTGGATCCTTCGAAGATGCAGGAGCCGGTGGCTGCGGGACTGGCACTGAAGGAGTGTAAGACCCTGGACGGCGCCGTAGTCTTCCGGGAGGAGGGACCTTTGTATGTGGGGGTCCTGGCCACTTCCAAACGGTCTGATATGGCAGAGGAGTTTGTTGCTTTTCTTTTGCGGGATCTGAATGAATAAATGAATAAATATGAAATCATTGGAGGTACTTTATGAACGAAGGTTATGTGGAATGTCTGGTGAAGGGCAGACCGAATTATCTGGCAAAGATCGGCAAGGTGCTCCTCATCGCCCTGGCTGCCCTCTTTTTCATCGGCAGCATGTGGCTGGGGACCTGGGCCATGATCCTGGCGGTCCTGACAGGCACCGGGGCCTACATCGTCAGCATGTTTACGGATGTGGAGTATGAATATCTCTACCTGGACAAGGAAGTCACCGTGGACAAGGTCTACAACAAGTCCCGGAGAAAGAGAGTCGCCACCTTCAAGCTGGACAAGATGGAGGTTTTTGCCCCCGTGCACTCTTACCAGCTGGAGAAGTTCGGTGCAAAGCAGGCAAAGCCCACGGATTACAGCATCGGCTATGAGGACAAGCCCGATCTGCGTTACATCATGTACTACGAAGGGAACAAGCAGATCCTCTTTTCCCCCAACGAGGCCATGGTCAAGGCCATGAAAAATGCGTCTCCCAGAAAGGTCTTTACGGACTAAGGGAGAGTGCAGATCCCTTTGGAAGTATTTTTGCTCAATATTTATGCAGGAAAAATGCCCTTGACATTGCCCGAAATAGTTGGTAATTTAGTTAGAAATTTTTAATAAAATTTCGACCCGATCATTGAACAAAACAAACAAAAAAGGAGGAAAGCATGGCACAAATTATCGGAGAAGGTATTACTTTTGATGATGTTCTGCTGGTTCCCAGTTACTCTCAGGTGATCCCCAATCAGGTGGATGTCACCACACAGCTTACCGCTAAGATCAAACTGAACATTCCCCTGATGAGTGCGGGAATGGATACCGTTACCGAGCACCGCATGGCCATCGCAATGGCGCGGCAGGGCGGCATCGGCATCATCCACAAGAACATGTCCATCGAGGCACAGGCCGATGAAGTGGACAAGGTCAAAAGATCCGAGAACGGTGTCATCACCGATCCTTTTTCTCTGAGCCCCGAGCATACCCTGGGAGACGCAGACGCTCTCATGGCAAAGTTCCGTATCTCCGGTGTTCCCATCACCGAAGGCAAGAAGCTCGTCGGCATCATCACCAACCGCGATCTCAAGTTCGAGACCGACTATACCCGTAAGATCAAAGAATGTATGACCAGTGAGAACCTGATCACCGCCAGAGAGGGCATCTCCCTGGAGGAGGCAAAGCGGATCCTGGCCGCTTCCCGCAAGGAGAAGCTTCCCATCGTGGACGAGGACTTCAACCTGAAGGGCCTCATCACCATCAAGGACATTGAGAAGACCATCAAGTACCCGCTCTCCGCAAAGGATGAGATGGGCAGACTGCTCTGCGGCGCAGCAGTGGGCATCACCGCCAACTGCCTGGATCGTGTGGCAGCCCTTGTGGAGGCAAAGGTGGACGTGATCGTACTGGATTCCGCTCACGGTCATTCCCAGAACGTGCTGAACTGTGTCCGCATGATCAAGAGCCGCTTCCCCGAGCTCCAGGTCATCGCCGGCAATGTGGCCACCTATGAAGGTGCCAAGGCCCTGATGGAGGCAGGCGCGGATGCGGTCAAGGTCGGCATCGGTCCCGGTTCCATCTGTACCACCAGAGTCGTGGCAGGTATCGGCGTACCCCAGATCACCGCGATCATGGATGCGTACCGCGCATCTCAGGAGACCGGCATCCCCATCATCGCAGACGGCGGTATCAAGTACTCCGGCGATGTGGTGAAGGCCCTGGCAGCAGGCGGCAGCGTCTGTATGATGGGTTCCATGTTTGCAGGCTGTGAGGAGAGCCCCGGAGAGTACGAGCTCTTTCAGGGCAGAAAGTATAAGGTGTACCGTGGCATGGGTTCCATCGCAGCTATGGAGAACGGCAGCAAGGACCGCTACTTCCAGGAGAATGCCAAGAAACTGGTTCCCGAGGGAGTCGAGGGACGTGTGGCATACAAGGGCCTGGTGGAGGATACCATCTTCCAGCTTCTGGGCGGACTCCGTTCCGGTATGGGATACTGCGGTGCAGCGACCATCCCCGAGCTCACCAAAAACGGCAGGTTTGTGAAGATCTCCGCAGCATCTTTGAAGGAGAGCCATCCCCACGACATTCAGATCACCAAGGAAGCGCCCAACTACGCTACCGACGGCAAGTAAATCCGATTTTTCCCCGGAGGGATACAAAAAAATGCAAGGAGCGGGAGACGTCAAAACGTCTCCCGTTTTTGTGTTTGCGCGCCATGGGCGCGCTCTAACGGGTGAAAGTCCCGAGTACGCGTAGGCAACGACGAAGTACATAGCTGAACAGCAAGGGTGTCCATCGTGAGGTGGAATCTGAAGGAAGCTGTAGGCAAACCCTTGGCC